>NZ_CEYOSI010000017.1:22185-28195 GCF_982879505.1 Candidatus Desulfolinea nitratireducens | reverse complement strand
GTGTTTGTAAGTCCTTTATTTTTTTAAGCGGATAAACGGGGAACTAATCCTTTTTTAGAAGAGCGGTCATTTAGATCGCTCTTTTTTCATCCTTTGTACCATTGACGACGGATAGACACGCATTCTCTAGTTCGTTATTCTTGATAGATGGAATTGCGCAATGTTTTTGTCGTTGGAGATTCATTATTTGCTGAAACTTTAATCCAATTATTGGGGGATAGTCAGACCGTTTCGGTAATTGGTACAGCGCCCACGCCTGAAGATGCAATCCCAAAACTGAAAAGCCAGACGCCTGATGCTGTGATTGTGGCTGTGGCTGACGAATCCATTGTCGCTGCTTTTACTCCCATTTTGATTGCCAATCCAAATCTTCCGATCATTCACGCGGATCTGAATACCAACCAAATGCAGGTCATCACCAACCAATCCATCGATGCCAGGGTGTCAGATCTGCTTGCTGCCATTGCAGCCTTGCCCAAACAGGACGCATCAAAAGATGAAAATATAAAAGCATAATGCTAATAAATACGTAGAGGAGTGTCTTATGGAAGTCAAGCATAATATCTGGAGATCACTGGCAGAAAGATCTTTTGTAATTATCTTGTTAAGTGGGGTTTTGCTGACTGGATCTTTTTATCAGGCAACAGCATCCCCGAAACACCAATCCTCTGATGAGGGCCAGGGTATTTTTGAACAGAAATGCATATCCTGCCATTCAATCGGCGGAGGAATAGTTGTTGGCCCTGATCTGGAAGGAGTATTGGATCGGCGCGATCGGGATTGGGTAGCCAGTTTTATCAGTGCCCCGGATCAAATCCTGGCAGATGGAGATCCAATCGCCACGGGTTTACTGGCTGAATTTAACGGCATCCCGATGCCAAACCTAGGGCTACCAGACGCAGAAGTGGAATCGCTGCTGACTTTTTTTGAAGGTGGTGAAAGTGTCGCTCCCGTTACCAGTGACCCTCTACCATCAGGAAAGATTAGCCGGGGTGAAGGGCTTTTTACCGGCGGAGAAGCATTTGACAATGGCGGTACACCTTGTATTGCCTGCCACACTGTTGGCGGTGTTGGTTTATTTGGTGGAGGCAGTCTGGGTCCTGATCTGACCCATGTTTTCCAGCGATATGGAGAAGTGGGCTTAGCCAGTTCAATTCAGAATATTGCATTTCCCACCATGCAGGGTGTTTATGCTGAGAAAGCTTTATCAAACCAGGAAATCGCGGATTTATTGGCCTTTTTTGCAGCTGCTGATTCAGAGGGGAAAGAGGGCGTTGCTACCGGAGCCACCTCGTTATTCTGGGGTGCAGGTCTTTTGGGTGCCGGAGTACTTTTTGGAGTCATGGCATTTTTCTGGCCAAAACAACGAGAGAATCTATCAGATCGCTTGAGAAGAGATGCAGGGATCACTTCAAGGAGACACTCATGAAAGAATGGACTAAGGAAAAAGTTTCACCCACTGAGCGAAAATGGGAAGAGTTCTACCGCAATCGACACCAGCATGATAAGCGGGTGCGAACCACCCATGGTGTAAATTGTACGGGTAGCTGTTCGTGGGAAGTATTCGTAAAAGATGGCATTGTCACCTGGGAAATGCAAGCCACGGATTACCCTCAGTTGGAAGAGGGACTCCCACCCTATGAGCCGCGTGGCTGCCAGAGGGGGATCAGTTACTCCTGGTATCTCTACAGCCCCATTCGCGTCAAATACCCTTATGGGCGCGGAGCATTGATCGATCTCTGGCGGGAGGCTAAAGCCCTTCATGGAGATCCCGTCAAAGCCTGGGCAGCCCTGATGGAGGACGAAGATTCCCGGAAACGTTATCAGCAAGCCCGGGGCAAGGGCGGTTTTCGACGTATTTCCTGGGATGAATCTCTCGAATTGATCGCAGCCTCCATGATCCACACCACCAAGAAATATGGTCCCGATAGAGTGGCTGGCTTTTCCCCGATTCCGGCTATGTCGCAGATCAGTTATGCTGCCGGGAGCCGATTTATGAGCTTGCTGGGTGGCGTGATCATGAGCTTCTACGACTGGTATTGTGATCTCCCACCTGCCAGCCCTGAAATTTGGGGTGAACAAACCGATGTTCATGAGTCAGCCGACTGGTTCAACTCCCGTTTTATCGCCGTGGTGGGATCCAATCTCAATATGACCCGCACACCTGACACCCATTTCATCTCAGAAGTGCGTCACGCCGGTGGTAAGCTGACGGTCTTTGCCCCAGATTTCTCACAGGTTGCCAAATACGCCGATTACTGGATTCCTGTCCATGCCGGACAGGATACTGCTTTCTGGATGGCGGTCAATCATGTGATTTTGACTGAATTCTATGTTCAGCGGCAGGTGCCATATTTTATGGATTACCTCAAGCAATACTCCGATATGCCCTTCCTGGTTCAGATCGATGAGAAGAGACCGGGCAAATATATGCGTGCCAACAGAGTAGGCGAATACAAGGATGTTGAAAACGGTGATTGGAAACTGCTCATTTGGGATGAAAAGAGTGGGCGCCCCCGCATGCCAAAAGGCACGGTCGGCTTCCGCTGGGCAGAGAAGGAAAAGGGGAAATGGAATCTCGAACTAAAAGATGGTCTGACCGATGAAGAGATTAACCCGCAATTGAGCTTTGCCGAATCCCACGACGAAGTTGTCGATCTTGAATTTGATGATTTCTCAACCAATACATCCAACGCACGCGGTGTGCCAGTACGTTATATTGAAACTGAGCAGGGCCGGATCGCTGTAACCACCGTTTTTGATCTTGTGATGGCTCAATTTGGTGTCAATCGTGGTCTGTCTGGTGAATATCCGGAAAGCTACGAAGATGCGGATGGTGTCTACACACCGGCCTGGCAGGAGAAATATACTGGCATCCACCAGGATACATGCATCCGTTTTGCTCGAGAGTGGGCCACCAATGGTGAAAAGACCAAAGGCAAGAATATGGTCATCATCGGTGCTGGGGCGAATCACTGGTATCACAACAATTTGCTCTATCGCTCATCCATTGTCGCATTGATGCTGACTGGTAGTGTGGGCGTCAATGGCGGTGGTCTGGCTCATTATGTAGGACAGGAAAAACTTGTCAATATCGGCTCCTGGGCCACCATCGCATTTGCTACTGATTGGGGGATGGCTCCACGCCAACAGAATACACCCTCTTTCCATTATGTGCACAGTGACCAATGGCGTTATGAGCGTGGTTATACCGCTTATGACGAATTGCCAAATAAGCCTGCAAGAGACCATACCATCGATCATCAAGTTCGTGCAGTGCGCCGAGGTTGGCTGCCCTTCTTCCCGCAATTTAAACGGAATTCAGTTGATGTGGTGCAAGATGCCCTTGACGGTGGTGCTAAAGATGATGCTGAGATTGTGAAATATGTTGTAGATCAATTCAAAGAAAAGAAACTCGATTTGGCGGTTGAAGACCCGGATGCTCCTGAAAATTGGCCCAGAGTATGGGTGATTTGGCGCGGTAATGCGATCGGCACCAGTGCCAAAGGACATGAGTTCTTCATGAAGCATTACCTGGGTACACATAGTACTGCCATCGCTAAAGAGCAAGCCTTGGGACATACCAGCGAAGTTGTTTATCACAAGCATGCACCAGAAGGAAAAATGGATTTGGTGGTGGATCTCAACTTCCGCATGGATACTTCGGCTTTATATTCCGATATCGTCCTGCCGGCTGCATCCTGGTATGAGAAAGATGATCTCAACACCACAGATATGCATACTTATATTAACCCCATGCAGGCAGCGGTGCCACCGGCTTGGGAATCCAAGAGTGATTGGGATATCTTCAAAACCCTGGCTCAAAAAGTAAGTGAGTTATCTGAAACACATCTTTCTGAACCGTTCAAAGATGTGGTTATGTTGCCGCTCCAGCATGATACGCCTGATGAGATTGCTCAACCCAGCGTGCAAGATTGGCAAAAAGGTGATGTCGAGCCAATCCCTGGTAAAACCATGCCTCATTTCAAGGTGGTTGAACGCGATTATGTGAAATTGAGTGAGCGTTTTGTCAGCTTGGGCAAAGGCGTTGAGAAAAACGGGATCGCTGCCCACGGGTTGCGCATCCCTGTGGCAGATGAATATCAATATCTTAAGCGTCAACAGCCCAGGACATTCGGCAAAAACCTGCCTGAACCTGGAGATGTTTACCCCTCCCTGGAGTTTGGACGGGAGGTTTGCGACACAATTTTACGCCTGGATCCGGCATCCAATGGTGAGTTGGCCTATCGTGCTTTTGAAGCGGAAGAAAAGAAAACAGGACTATCCCTCACCGATTTGGCCGAAGGGACACGCTCAGCCCGTATCTCCTTTGCTGACATTATTAGTCAGCCCCGTCGAGTGTTGACAACCCCAACCTGGTCTGGATTAATCAATGAAGGCCGCGCGTATTCGCCTTTCACCCTGAATGTTGAACGCATGGTTCCCTGGCGGACGCTGACGGGACGACAACATTTCTATCTCGACCATGAAGGTTATCTGGATTGGGGTGAGCACCTGCCAGTCTACAAGCCGCGCCCTGATCACACCATGCTCGATGATACCGAGCGAAGTATGGCCGAAGCACAAGGCAAGATGCTCAACTACATTACTCCGCATGGCAAGTGGAGTATCCACTCAACCTATTCTGATAACCATCGTATGATGACTCTCTCCCGGGGTAACTATCCGGTATGGCTCAATCACAAGGATGCCGCAGAGATGGAGATCAAGGATAATGATTGGGTTGAACTCTATAATGATAACGGGGTCTTCGTACAGCGAGCCATCGTTTCTTCTCGCATCCCCAGCGGCACGGTATTTGTCTATCACGCTACCGAGCGAACGATAGGCATTCCGAAATCTCCGCTCCGAGGGAATAAACGAGCGGGTATGAACAACTCGTTGACCCGTGCTCGCCTCAAACCAGTGCTGATGTCTGGCGGTTATGCCCAGTTCACCTATGCCTTCAATTACTGGGGCCCTACAGGCGTCAATCGAGACACATTCGTCTTCGTACGAAGGATCGAAAAGCCAGACTTCTAAATCATCCCTCAACCTCTCAACCCCGCCCCTTTCTCAGAAGGGGGCGGGGAGAGATTAAGGTAAGGAGAATTTTATGAACGTACGTACCCATATGAGTATGATCTTCCACCTCGATAAATGCATCGGTTGCCATACCTGCTCAGTGGCATGCAAAAATATTTGGACAGACCGTAAAGGCGCCGAGTATATGTGGTGGAATAATGTTGAAACCCGCCCAGGGACAGGATACCCCACCCAATGGGAGAATCAGGAAGAATTTAGAGGGGGGTGGGAGAGAAAAAAGAATGGGCTCAACCTGAAGTTGCATACCCGTTTTCAGGGTTTACTCAAACTATTTTACAATCCGAGTCTCCCTGATCTGAGAGATTACTACGAACCCTTCACCTTTGACTATCAGAATCTGTTCAACTCTCCTCAAAAAGATGTGCAGCCTATAGCCGAACCAGTCTCTATGATCACAGGGGATCCCATCGATATTGAGACGGGACCCAACTGGGATGATGATCTTGGTGGCTCGAATGTCTACGCAAAAAATGATCCCAATCTGGAATCGCTTCCCGAGGAAGTTCGCGAGCAGATGAATGAACTGGAGCGCCTGGTATTCAATTACCTGCCCAGAATCTGCAATCACTGCCTGAACCCTGCTTGTGTGGCGGCCTGTCCCTCTGGCGCGATTTACAAGCGCGGAGAAGATGGCGTGGTTCTGGTCAACGAAAATAGCTGCCGCGCCTGGCGGATGTGTGTCGCAGCCTGCCCGTATAAAAAAGTTTATTACAACTGGTCAACGGGTAAATCCGAGAAGTGCATCCTGTGCTTCCCCCGCATGGAAACAGGGCAGGCTCCGGCGTGTGCACATTCCTGCGTTGGACGTATTCGTTATATGGGCGTGCTGCTTTATGATGCAGATCGAATTCCTGATGCAGCCGATGTTCCTGATGAGGAACTTATCGCGGCCCATCGAGAGATT
>NZ_CEYOSI010000017.1:0-22175 GCF_982879505.1 Candidatus Desulfolinea nitratireducens | reverse complement strand
CGGAATCGATGATGGTTGGATTGAATCCGCTCAAAACTCCCCGGCCTATAAGTTTGTCAAGGAATGGGAATTGGCCCTGCCTCTTCACCCTGAGTTTCGCACCATGGTGATGATGTACTACATCCCGCCGCTATCCCCGATTGTCAGCATAATAGAAAAGAATCTCTTCCGACTTGATTTGATGAATGAAGATTATGACTTCGAGTTATTCGACCGCCTCGACGCTGCTCGCCTTCCGGTCAAGTACCTGGCAAATTTATTCACCGCGGGAAATGAGGGCATCATGCGTACTGTCTTGCGCAAACTATTGTCGGTGCGAATTTATATGCGCCGTAAGACAGTTGATGGTGTAGTTGACGATGTCGCCCTTAAAACGCTCGCAGATGCAGGCCTCACTGAAGAAGAAGCCATTGCAATCTATAAGATGACTGCTTTGCCAACTATGGAAGAACGTTTTGTTTTCCCGCCTTATCATCGCGAGATGAGTATTGAAGCTGGAATGGACCCATTGGCCCATAAAGGCGAAGCCGGTTTGGGATATATTCAACAGCCGAAGAGAGGTTCATAATGGATAACTTTTCATTGTTTGCTCAAGCCTTGCGTTATCCCTTCCCTGGCCATATTGATACATTATCTACGCAGATTGCCCCCTTGGACGGTCAGCCTGGCAGCAAGGAGTTTGTAAAATTTCTGACGAAATTTCAACGGCTTTTACTCAGCGAGCAGGAAGAGCTCCATACCCGTACTTTAGACCTGACCCCCTTGGTGGCCCCTTATGTTGGGTATCAGATTTGGGGCGAGAGTTATAAGCGCGGTGAGTTTATGGCTGACCTTAGCCGCGAAATGAAAGCATATCAAATCGATCTGGAAGGCGAATTACCCGACCATCTGCGCCCGATCCTGCAATATCTCACAGCCTCATCGGCACCATTGCCAGAATTGATCGAAGTCCTCGATCAGGCTGTGAACACGATGCGTAAATCCCTGAAAAAAACTGAGGATAATAACCCCTATTTGCACTTGTTTGATGCGATCGCTAAGGCCTGCAAATCATTGCAGGTTGCAGCCTGAGGCCTGGAGCAAATCGAGAATTCTGGAGAGTAAATTATGGACTGGAACCAACTATTCTTTGTTCTAATCCCCTACATTTCGGTGACCCTGTTTATCGCGGTAACAATTTACCGTTCGATCTTCAGGCCCTTTACCGTCTCAAGTCTGTCATCCCAACTGCTGGAACGGAAAAAACTGTATTGGGGATCGGTCCCTTTTCACTATGGGATTGTATTGATTTTATTAACCCACCTCCTGGCTTTGATTTTCCCCAAAGCGTTGTTGCTCTGGAATGCAGTTCCTATTCGCCTCTATTTGCTGGAAATCAGTGGCCTTGCACTTGGCTTATGGGCTTTGGCTGGCGTGGTTTTATTGATTTATCGACGCATATCTGTCGCTTATATTCGGAAAGTGACTACGCCAATGGATATCGTTGTTCTCCTGTTGACATTGGTATCGATCATCACAGGAGTTCTAACCGCAGTTGGCTACCGTTTTGGTTCGACCTGGTTTACGGGTGTGTTTACGCCCTACCTCTGGTCGATCCTGACCCTGCAACCCCGCCCCGAGCTGGTTGCACCGCTGCCCTGGCTGATCCAATTGCACGTGCTCAATAATTTCATCTTGTTGGCGGTTTTCCCCTTTTCACGACTGGTCCATATCCTAACATGGCCATTGCATTACCTCTTTCGTCCCTGGCAAATTGTGATTTGGGTAAGAGAACGTCGTCAATTGGCGGAATAACAATATTTATTGAGGAGCATCATGCAAGAAAAGAACACAGCCTACAGAGTTCTGGCTCTTAATACAATCGCATTTACCGTCTGTTTTGCAGCCTGGATGTTGAATGGCGTTTTGGTCACCTTCCTGGTGGATAACCGGATTTTTGACTGGAATGCGGCTCAAATGGGCATGATGATCGGCATCCCGGTGCTGACGGGTTCGATCATGCGCCTGCCCTTGGGCGTGCTGACCGATAAATATGGCGGTCGGCCGGTTTACACTCTGCTGATGTTGCTCAGCGCCATTCCCATGTATATGCTGGGGCAGGCAAACTCTTATAACGAATATATGCTCTATAGCCTGGGTTTCGGCATGACGGGTACCTCCTTTGCTGTTGGGATTGCCTTCAGTTCAGTCTGGTTTTCGAAGGAACGACAGGGAACTGCGTTGGGAATTTTTGGGGCAGGCAATGCCGGTGCCGCGCTGACCACTTTGGGTGCGCCCAGTTTATTGCGCTGGCTGACCAATAACGGAGAAAACCTTGATAACTGGCGTAAACTCCCGGCTTATTATGCTGCTGCATTGGTTGTGATGGCTGTGGTCTTTTATATGTTTACAACTAATCGCAAACCGGCTAACGGTCAACGTTCAATCATCCAGATGTTGGCACCGCTTAAGCAGGTGCGCGTCTGGCGCTTTGGGTTGTACTATTTCCTGGTCTTTGGCGGTTTTGTGGCTCTGGCGCAATGGTTGGTGCCCTATTATGTCAACGTTTATGCGATGACAATCGTGACAGCCGGGCTGCTTACCTCGATCTTCTCGCTGCCTTCAGGGATTATCCGGGCACTTGGCGGCGTTTTGTCGGATAAATTTGGCGCTCGGTCCGTAATGTATTGGGTCTTCGGAATTATTGCCTTATGCTGCTTCCTGTTGTTCTTCCCCAAAATGGAAATTGAATCCCCGGGTAGTGGTGTGATGGCTCAGCGTTCAGGAACAGTTACTGCCCTTTCTGCAAGCGAAATCCAGGTGGATGAATTGACCTATCCCCTGATCCCCAAAGTGGAAGTTAACTACGAGGATGATGCTGTCATCTTGCTGCCCAAACTAAACACCTGGCAGGAATCTAACGTAGAGGTTGGAGATCAGGTTGCCAAGAAAGAATTATTGGCTAGCGGTGTCACGCATATCTACTTCCAGGCCAATGTTTGGGTATTCACTTTTTTTGTATTCGTGATTGGAATCGCGATGGGGATTGGCAAGGCCGGTGTTTATAAATTTATTCCCCAATATTTTCCAACCGAGGTCGGTGTCGTGGGCGGGATTGTCGGTGTGGTCGGCGGCCTAGGCGGATTCGTCAGCCCATTGATTTTTGGACGCTTGCTACAGTCGATTGGGTTGTGGACCACGACCTGGATATTTTTCTTCGTCTTCACAATGGTCTGCCTGATCTGGATGACCCTGGTTGTGCGGAAAATTTCAAAAAAGGATACTCGTATTGAAGTAGCGGGATCCTGATCGGGAAGCCTGCTTAACGGGATGGGTTGTCATTTGGAAAATCGCTCACTAATTAATGGTGGCAAGCCTAAATTTAGTACGCCCCATATTTATTCATATCCAAAGTAGAAGATTATTACCTGGTCCATCGTTTTGCAATGAAAAGTGAATCAATATTTCTTTGCAAAAGGTAAGGAGAAAATATGTCAAGCTATATTGAAAAATGGGATGTTGAAGATGAAAGTTTTTGGGAATCAACAGGAAAAAAGATTGCCGCGCGCAATCTCTGGATTTCCATCCCCAGTTTATTATGCGCTTTTGCGGTTTGGTTGGCATGGAGCGTAATTACTGTCCAGATGAAAAATATGGGTTTCCCCTTTGACACGGTACAGCTTTTTACCTTATCAGCAATTGCTGGCTTGTCGGGGGCAACGCTACGTATTCCAAACTCCTTCCTGATTGCGATTGCCGGTGGAAGGAACGTGATTGCACTAACAACTGCCTTGTTGATGGCCCCAACTTTGGGTTTGGGATTTGCCTTGCAAGACATCAACACCCCCTTTACAACTTTTGCCATTCTCGCTGCTCTCTCTGGCTTGGGTGGTGGAAATTTTTCTTCGTCGATGTCTAATATTAATTTCTTCTTCCCGAAACGGATGCAAGGAACTTCTTTGGGATTGAATGCTGGGCTTGGCAATATTGGCGTGAGCATTATGCAAATACTGATCCCCTTTGTTGTAACCTTCAGCCTTTTCGGGGCAATGGGTGGTGAAGGATTATCTGTTAATGGCGGGATGTCTTATATCCAAAACGCTGGTTTTGTGTGGGTTCCCATTTTGCTTGTACTTGTTTTGGTTGCCTGGTTTGGGATGAATAATCTTTCAACAGCTACGCCAAATCTTGGCTCAACCTCATCGGCATTATTTAAAATCCTGGGTTTGGTTGGAGTCGGGGGCGTAGGTGCTGCGATTGGTCTCTATCTTTTGCTTGGCTTGGAACTCAATATGTGGCTTGTTTTACCCGTGACCATTCTCGTTACAGTCTTGATGATGAAGGTGATCCCTGGTGAAATTAAATCAAATTTGGATACCCAATTTGCGATTTTCAAGAATAAACATAATTGGATTATGACCTATCTATACACAATGACTTTCGGCTCTTTTATCGGATATTCAGCCGCTTTCCCATTGCTTATTCGCGTGGTCTTTGGCGAACTGCCTGATGGCAGCATTAATCCCAATGCCCCCAATCCCTTTGCTTATGCCTGGCTTGGACCTCTGGTTGGTTCCCTGGCCCGACCGATTGGTGGTTGGATTTCAGACAAAGTGGGCGGTGCAAAAATCACTCAATGGGATACGGTTGTGATGATCTTGTCTACGCTGGGCGTTGCTTATTACGTCAAGCAAGCCAGCGCATCCAGCCAGCCAGAACAGTTCTTCATCCCCTTCCTGCTTCTCTTCCTGGTCTTGTTTATCACCACAGGAATTGGTAACGGCTCTACCTTTAGAATGGTTCCCATCATCTTCAAGCCCTCAGAAGCAGGTCCCGTTTTAGGCTGGACTGCGGCAGTTGCCGCTTATGGTGCTTTTATTATCCCAAGAGTATTTGGTCAGCAAGTGAATGCCGGAACACCAGAATTTGCTTTATATGGTTTTGCGGTCTATTACTTTACTTGTTTAATTCTGAACTGGTATTATTACGCCCGAAAAGGGGCAGAAATTGAGTGCTAAAAAAATGAAAATAACAAATACTTTTTTAGGTGAACATTGGGCCGCGCATCGTTCTGTAAACTTGAAATAATAGTTGACAAATGACATTGAAATTTGCTAACATCGTGAAGAGGATCCTATGAACGAACTCGAATATTTTTTGGCAGAATCTGTATCCCGTCACAACTCTCTTTGCCCGCGGCAGGTGCTAGGGGTTCGGATCGGGTTGGCAGGTGCAGGTGCCCTGGGAATTGATGTGCCCCGCGAAGATAAAAAGTTGCTTGTAATTGTTGAAACTGATGGGTGCTTTGTCTCTGGGGTGGAAGTTGTTACTGGCTGCGCTGTCAGACACAGAACCCTCCGCGTGGAAGATTATGGCAAGGTGGCGGCCACTTTCGTAGATGTGGAAAGCGGTCACGCAGTGCGTGTTGCTCCTCGCCTGGATATTCGCCAGCGTGCAAAGGACTATGCCCCTGATGAAAAGCAACGATATTCCGCTATGCTAAAGGGCTATCAACGCATGCCAACGGAATCTTTACTTTCAGTTGAGAAGGTCAGCTTATCAGAGCCCGTCGAATCGATTGTGAGCCGTGCAGGTATTCGCGTAAATTGCAGTACCTGTGGGGAGGAAATTATTAACGAACGTGATATTATTATGGCAGGTCGTACCTTATGCCGACCTTGTGCAGGTTCGATCTATTACAAATCCCCTAAATCCTATAATTTTGGTTATAATTTGCTGCCTTCAAATTTATTGGTAGACGACACAGCAAATGAATAGAGGAGTACTATATGACTTTTAAATATCAAGTTACCGTCCCTGGAATTGACGATTGGCGAGACATGATTTCTTGTCAGGCTGCATGCCCGGTTAATACAGATGCACGAGGTTATGTTACAGCAATGGCTCGCGGTGAAATGGAATTGGCTTTTGAAATCTCGCATGATCCAAATCCACTCTCAACGATCTGCGGTCGTATTTGCGGTGCACCCTGCGAAGTTGCCTGCCGTCGCGGAGCTGTTGTCAGCCCTGATGCAGAACCGGTGGCTATTCGCCCAATCAAACGCGTATTGACAGAGCGCTATGGACCAGAAGCCGGAAAAATAGTACCCAGTCGGGAAAAGCTAAAGGATCTGATTCCAATTAATTCTATTATCCCGGAAGAGGGCTTACCGACATTCTCATCCCACATGGGTAAATTTGGTGAACAAGCCACTGTTCCTGGTACTGGAACGTCCCTGGATTATTCATCCTCACGCTGGTCTCGTAGAGAGTTGAAGCGATTAGCTTCCCACCCCGGGCGTAAAAAAGGAAATATTGCGATCATCGGTGCTGGCCCGGCCAGTCTGACAGTTGCCCATGATCTGGCCTTACTACGATATAAAGTTACGATCTATGAAGGTGGCCCAAAAACCGGTGGTATGTTGCGCTATGGTGTCCCAATTTATCGTATTGATCAGGAAGCGATGGATCTGGAAATCCAGGAGATACTCGACCTTGGTGTTGAGATCCATTTTAATACACCGATTGGTAAAAAGATCACCCTCGATGATTTGCGTCGGGACTACGATGCCGTCTTTTTGGGTATCGGGTTGATGAAAGGTCACGCCCTGGATATTGAAGGTTCTGACCTTGATGGTGTCATCATCGCCGTAGATATGTTGCTCAACTATAATCTTGGATACAAGGTTGATCTTGGCAAGCGAGTGTTGGTGATAGGCGGCGGCGATGTGGCTATGGATGCTGCCCGTACAGCCTTGCGCATGGGTCAGATGACGGATGAGCAAAGAGCTGCTTTGGATGATGCGGATGCCCGTGCGGAAGACGAATCCGAATCTGTCAGCACTGCATTGGATGTGGCCCGCGTGGCCCTCCGCTTGGGTGTCGCCGATGTCAAGATGATTGCCCTCGAAGATTGGGATGAATTACCCGCAACCCCCTTCGAAATCGAAGAAGCCTTGGAAGAGGGTATTCAAATGTCCCCACGTGTGGGCCCAAATCGGATTATTGGAAAAGATGGAAAAGTCACCGGTCTGGAAGTGATCGATGTTGAATCCGTCTTCGACGAAGATAAGCGTTTTAATCCAAAATTCAAGGCCGGTACCGAACGTGTCTGGGATTGTGATACCGTTATTTTGGCTATCGGTCAGAAAGCCGATCTGGATGTACTCGGTGGCGCAGACGATGTCAAGTTGACACCGCGAGGTCTGGTGGAGATCAACTTTGAGAACGGTCAGACTACTGCTCCGGATGTTTTTGCAGGTGGGGATGTGGCCTATGGCCCTAAACTGATCATTGATGCTGTGCTCCACGGCCATTTAGCTGCCCTTGGCATTGAAGAATACGTCCAAAACAAGAAACTTAAAACTGAGGTCAAAACTGAGTGGACAGTACTCTCAAACCATGTCATGTTTGAAAACTGGACCAAACTCGAACACCGCAAACCTCCTACACTCCCTGTAGATCGACGTACTGGAATTTCGGTAGTTGAAGTTGGTTACTCAGAAGCGGAAGCCGCAGCAGAGGGCAGTCGCTGTTTGGAATGTAGTGTCAACACGATCTTCGATGGATCAGAGTGTATATTATGCAATGCTTGTGTTGATGTGTGCCCCTGGGATTGTCTAAAAATTGTCAGCCTTGACCAGCTTGCCGGTGATGAAACCCTGCATCAGGTAGTGGAAGAGCATACCGGAGTTCCGCTAATTGAGATTACAGAAGGTCATGATGTAACCACTCAAATGGCTGCAATGCTCAAAGATGACGAAGCCTGCACCCGCTGTGCTTTATGCGCTGTACGCTGCCCAACCGATGCCATCACCATGGAGGCATTTCGGTTTGAAGAAGAATTAACCCTTATAGATTAAGAACTAACGGAGCAACTATGAAGAAACTCAAAGATTTCATTGTCAATTCCCGTGTTTGGAGATCTTTCTTCCGCCACGGATGGCCTGACAATCCATTGGATCGTTCCCTGATAATGACGACCAATGTCTTTTTCCATTTGCATCCAGTACGGGTAAATAAAAGGAGTATCAAAGCCCTATATTCTTTTGGCCTGGGTGTGATCACAACGATCATGTTTGTAGTACTTTCAATCACAGGTATACTGGAAATGTTTTATTATGTGCCATCTGTCGATACGGCCTATTTTGATATCATCACATTGCAAACACAGGTACCTTTTGGACAGCTATTGCGTAATATGCACCGCTGGTCTGCCCACTTAATGGTCCTCACGGCAGTCTTGCATATGGTGCGCGTATTTTATACCGGCGCATATAAACGCCCCCGTGAGTTTAACTGGGTTGTTGGTGTTGTTTTGCTTATCCTGACGCTAGGCGCCAGCTTTACCGGATATTTGCTCCCCTGGGATCAACTTGCATTCTGGGCCATTACAGTGGGGACAAGCGTGGCTGGTTACGAACCCATGTTTGGAAAATTGATCCAAAAATTATTACTTGGTGGCGCTGAAGTTGGGCAAGCCTCGCTAACACGTTTTTATGGCCTGCATGTCATGGTTATTCCAGGCCTCTTGTTATTAATTATCTCCCTCCATCTCTGGCGTGTCCGCAAAGATGGCGGGCTGGCTGCCAATGAAGTAAAAGACGAGATTGAAACGGAGGTGGAAAATGCCTGATAATAATATTCCTGAAGAAAATAAAAGTTTTTCGCGATCATCCAAAAAAACCTATAGCCTTGTTGAAATCGTAAAAGCCCCCACCACGATGGTGGACAAAGGCCCGGAAGATACGATCTTTGCCTTTCCAATTGTTGCAATCCTGGAATTAATGCTGGCCATTGGCTCTACCCTGGTTTTGGTCATATTATCGCTACTGAAAGATGCCCCTCTTGAGGAGTTGGCAAACCCCCTGATTACAACTGACCCGGCAAAAGCACCCTGGTATTTTATGGGTTTGCAGGAAATGCTGGAACATATGCACCCCACCCTGGCAGGTATCATTTTGCCTGCGCTGGCAGTAGGTTTCCTGATCTCTATCCCTTATATTGACTACAGTCGTGAGGGAGCAGGGGTTTGGTTTACCTCAAAGCGCGGCAAAAGCATTGTTGGCTGGACTGCATTGTATACCTTGGTTGCCATGACAGGCTTCGTTTTGGTGGATAACGCCTTTCCACCCCGTGAGCTGCTCCGGGACATGCTGCCAAACCTCGTTACCCAATCGCTAATTCCAGGGGCTGTGATGACCTTCCTGGTTGTCTTGCCCTTGTTGGTACTCTGGCGCTCAAAGGAAGGCATCAAAAACGCTAGAGAAGTGATGCTGGTTTTATTCACAGTTCTTTTCATTACGGCTGTCGTGCTGACATTAACGGGCTTCTTATTCCGTGGCCCCGGATTTGAACTCTACTGGCCCTGGGCAATGCCCAATGGATACAATCCCATGGATGGTTTGTAGAATTTTCTATAACCCATAATTGAGGAGAATAAATGACTAATCAAACTGATACACAAGAAAAAAGCAAAGTAAGCCGCAGACAATTTCTGGGATTTGCCTGGCTGACCGCAATTGTTGCCTTTACAGGCGAAACTCTGGCTGCCCTGTTTAAATTTGTTCAACCTGTCACTGCCGGGGGCTTTGGCGGTATTATAAAAGCTGGAAAAGTGGATAAATTTGCACCCGGGAGCGTGACCTATTTCCAACAAGGACGTTTCTACCTGCACCGTCTTGAAGATGGCAGTTTCCTTGCCCTTTGGCAGCGTTGTACACATCTCGGATGCAGCGTACCCTGGGAAGAATCTGAAGATCAATTTCACTGCCCTTGTCATGGATCGTTATTCAGCAAAGTTGGAGTGGTAGCGGGTGGGCCAGCGCCTCGTCCAATGGATTATTTTCCCGTCATCATTGAAGAGGGCGAAGTTCTTGTAAATACTGAGAGCCCAATCGAGCGGAAAGCGTTCGATTCAACACAAACAACACCCGCGTGAGGAGAAATCATGCTACGAAACGAAAATTACGATAAACAAATTCTCATCGGGTTGGTCATTACTGTTATTCTAATTGCCAGCTTTTCATTCCTGATGTTTGGGGAAGATGGTCGTATTGTTAGCGATACAGAGCTTCAAAAAGAAGAAAGTATTGAACATGGGCAGGCAATCTATGCAGAGAATTGCGTTGCTTGCCATGGGGCAAATGGTGAGGGAGTTTCTGGCCCTGCACTAAACGATTTGAACCTTCTTGAGAAAGCAAGCGATGGTGTTTTATTTGCCACGATTCAAACCGGACGCCCCAACACTGCCATGCCAGCCTGGGGGCAGGTTTATGGTGGTGCATTGACAGATGAGAATATACATGCTGTCGTCAGTTTCATCCGATCTTATGAGGAGAATGCTTCAGAAACTGGGAGTAGTCAGCTAGATTTATATGGCGATGAGCTGGCTGCACAAGCCTTTAAAAAAGGTGGCTGTGGTGCCTGCCATACAATCCCAGGTATAGCTGGTGCTGTTGGTACGCTTGGTCCCGATCTTTCTGAAATCGGAAAAATGGTTGAAGGCCGCATTCAGGATGGTGAGTACACTGGAAATGCAACGACAGTAGAAGGATACATGGCCGAAGCGCTTGAGGATCCGAATGCCTTTGTCGCCCCAGAATGCCCGACAGGGCCGTGTCAAAAAGATTTGATGCCATCCTTCTCTGGGACGTTTAGCACTCAAGAAATCGAGTCAGTGATAAGCTATTTGGCAGATCTTCCTGATGGCGCTGCTGCTCTAGAAACTGAAGAGGGTACTATAACCGTAGGTCCAGGTCCGGAACTCACGGATGAAGAATTTACCTGGGCAAAACAGGAATTCTTTGAGCGCTGTGCCGGTTGCCATGGTACTTTACGCAAAGGAGCTACGGGGCCTGCGCTGACACCTGATTTGACACAGCCACAAGGAACGATTGCACTTTCTGCCATCATTTTCAATGGCACACCGCGTGGTATGCCAGATTGGGGTAAACAAGGTGCCTTAACGCAAGAAGAAACTGAAGTTATGGCGAAATATCTGCAAAATGAGCCCCCCATACCACCAGAGTTATCTCTGGAGCAGATGCTTGAGACCTGGAAGGTACTTGTTGAGCCGGATGATCGGCCGACATCTCCGCAAACGACACGCGATTGGGAAAATTATTTCGTCGTTACCTTACGTGACGCCGGACAGGTGGCTGTGATCGATGGGGATACATACGAAATCGTGAATACTGTCGACACTGGCTATGCTGTTCACATTACCCGAATGTCGGCTACCGGACGTTACGCCTATGTGATTGGGCGCGATGGCAGGCTGGCCCTGGTTGATCTGTGGATGGAAGTACCGGATAAAGTTGCCGAAGTACAACTCTGCTATGATGCCCGCTCAGTGGAAGTTAGTAAATACGAGGGTGAAGAAGGTGATTTCACCGATAAATACGCTGTTGTAGGTTGCTATTGGCCGCCGCACTTCGCCATTTTGGATGGAGAAACACTGGAACCATTCAAGATCATCAGCACACGTAGTTATACCTACGATACAGAAGAGTATCATCCCGAACCGCGCGTGGCGAGTATTCTGGCCTCTCACTTTAAACCGGAATGGGTCATCAATATTAAAGAGACCGGGCAAGTCTGGATTGTAAACTATGCTGATCCCATTAACCCAACCATCAAAATGATCGAAGCTGAACGCTTCCTCCACGATGGTGGCTTGACTATGTCTAAACGCTATTTCATGGTGGCTGCCAACCAGGCCAATAAAGTCGCAGTGATTGACTTGTTGGAAGGAAAACTTGAAGCCTTGGTTGAGACTCCGGCAATCCCACACCCCGGCCGGGGTTCAAACTGGATGGATCCTGATTATGGCCCAGTCTGGAGTTCTTCTCATCTTGGTGAAGCCGCAGTGAGCTCCATAGGTACTGATCCAGAAGGACACCCGGATTCAGCCTGGAAAGTAGTGCGCACAACACCCTTGCCTAGTGCGGGTAGCTTATTTATCAAGACGCATCCTAACAGCCAATGGGTTTGGGTGGATATGGCTCTGAATTCTGATCCGGCTTTATCTCGGACGGTCTGTGTTTTTGCCAAAGCCAAGCCAGAAGAAACACATAAATGTTGGGAGATCGCCGACTATGGTCGCGCTGTCCACATGGAATACAACAGACAAGGAACCGAAATTTGGATCAGTGTTTGGGGTAGCGCAGATAAGCCAGGTGAGACAGGTGAGATTGTGGTTTATGATGATGCAACGCTGGAAGAAAAAGCACGCATCCCGGATTTGATTACACCAACCGGAAAATTTAATGTATATAATACTGTACATGACGTTTACTAAAAGAAAAGAACTATTATAAGAAAAGAGAACCGAAGGCAATAGCCTTCGGTTCTCTTTTTAACCCAATCTAATTTGAAAAATTAGCAGCTAATGGGTGAGGTAGTCCAGAAAATTTTGGGAGATAGTGGGTAAAAAAATACATATGGAATTAACAGAATATAATATTTGTCGCTCAAAATCAGACAATTCTGATATAATTTTCCGAGACTGACCGGTCTGTCCCTGCCATATGGAAAAGACCCTTCTTACGGGGATATAAAACTGCATCGATGATGTTGGCTTTAGCTCAGGCTTATGCGGTCAAAACAAAAATCACCCAATAACAGATTGGCTAAAAGCCTATAAAAAGTAGGAGTATTTATAATGAGTAATGCTACAGCAATTGGATCTTTACCGGCTATCGGTAAATTGCCGGAAAAAATGTTTGCGCAAGTGGTCCGTCAGGATCGCTTTGGGGACCCCAGGACCGCCTTCCGGGTCGAGGAAGTGGAAATCCCGCGAATCAAGCCACATGAAGTGTTGATCGGAGTCATGGCAGCTGGAATCAATTTCAATAACGTCTGGGCCGCACGAGGTATTCCCATCGATGTGATCCGTATTCGACAAAAGATGGGTGAGCCCTACGACTTTCATGTTGGCGGCAGTGATGTTTCAGGCATCGTTTACGCAATTGGAAGCGATGTGAAAAACGTCTCTGTTGGTGATGAGGTTGTCGTACATCACGGTTATTGGAATATGGATGATCCCTGGATCAAAGCTGGTAAAGATCCCATGATCGCTCCATCGGCTCAAATCTGGGGATATAACACGAATTTTGGTTCTTTCGGACAATTTTCTGTTGCGCAAGCTCATGCTGTTTTACCAAAAGCGCCTCATCTGACATGGGAGGAGGCTGCCGCACCTACTCTGGTTGGGACTACAGCTTATCGCATGCTTTTTGGTTGGGAAGGGAATGTGTTGAAAGAAGGAGAGGTTGTCCTGGTCTGGGGTGGATCAGGTGGTCTGGGCGGGCAAGCCATTCAACTGGCGACAACGGTCGGGGCCAGAGCAGTCGCAGTTGTCTCGGACGATGAACGAGGTGAATATTGCAAAAATTTGGGAGCAACTGGATATATCAACCGCAATGATTTTTCCCATTGGGGCATCCCTCCGCATTGGACGGATAATGAGGGTCAGAAAGAATGGACCAGCGGATGTCGGGCATTTGGCAAAGCGATTTGGGATATCCTGGGCGAAAAGCGGAATCCTGATATTGTTTTTGAGCACCCCGGAGAAAGCACCATCCCAACCAGCATTTTTGTTTGTGAGGCCGGTGGCATGGTGGCTATATGCGCAGGGACAACAGGGTATTCTGCCATGGTAGATTTACGTTATCATTGGGTACGCCAGAAACGATTACAGGGATCCCACGGCACGAATGATGAACAGGCTCAAGCCTATAATCAATTGGTAGTTGATGGAAAGATTGATCCTTGCCTCGGGGAAGTATATGCCTTCGAGGATATTGGAGAGGCTCATTATGATATGGAACAAGGAAAAGTAGTTCTGGGAAATCGAGTTGCTCTGGTGGGTGCACCCAAGCCAGGATTAGGACGCAAGTAAAAGAAAAAGCTGTTTATATTTTTGTAGTGGAGAGAAGTTATGAGTAATGCCGAAAAAATTATAGAGGCAGCGAGATACCATTCTGAAGAGATAATTTGCCCTAATGTCGATCAATGGGAATCTTCATTGGATTACCCAATAGATGCAGCGAAAGAAGCCGCCAAAAATGGTTTGCTTGGTTTATATTGTCCCAAGGAGTTTGGTGGACAAGGTTTATCGTTTGCAGAAGGGATTCCTGTATTTGAAGAACTTGGCAGGGGCGAAGGGCTGTATGCATTTTCATTTTCAATGCATAATATCGTAACATTCGCCATTTGTAGTTTTGGTCAGGAGAAATTACGCGATCATTGGGCACCAAAGTTGACTTCCGGAAAGGCCTTGGGTGGTTTTGTGTTGACAGAACCTCAATCCGGGTCGGATGCTGCAAGAGTGCGCACACATGCAGTCGTCAATAAGAACGGTTCCTACACAATTAATGGCAGTAAGGCATGGGTCTCACTTGCAGATGTGGCTGATATCTTTTTGGTTGTCGTAAAAACAAGTGAAAAACCCGGGAAGGATGATATCGCCATGGTAGCTGTCCCAAAAGATACACCGGGACTAAGTTTTGGGAAACCATATGACAAGTTGGTATCCTCATTCCTGCCAATTGCGGATATGTTCCTGGAAAATGTGACCGTACCAGCCGAAAATGTGATTTTTCCACCTGGAAAAGGACTGAGTGGATCTTTGATGGCAATTGATATTGCGCGCACCTCTATTGCCGCTGGTTGCTGTGGCTTAATCTCATCATCGCTCGATCTGGCCCTGACATTTGCCAGAGATCGCAAAATGTTCGGAAGGTCAGAGTTAGAGTTTCAGGGCATCCAATGGATGCTTGCTGATGTAGCCACCGACCTGGAAGCCAGTCGGCTTTTATATAAGAACGCTGCAAGATTAATTGGCACACCGGAAGGTACCGTTGCTGCAGCCCACGCAAAAAGATTTACCCCAGATGCTGCACAACGGGCGATTGCAACCTGTATGCAGGTGCTCGGTGGTACCGGATTATTAACCCCCTCTGCGATCGAACGAAACTATCGAATTGCTCCCGTCATGAAAATGGTTGACGGAACAACTGAGATACAACGAGTTGTAATTTCAAGGTCTCTACAGAAATATGCAGAAACTCTGCCTACAAAAGAAGAGCAAGAGTGTAATTAAACCTTCTTGCTCTTTTGAATACCAGGTTTTAGCGACCAGCAGGAAAATATCAAAGGGAGTTTATATATTCCTCCCCTTTTCCAATCAGAACATCGTAATCATCCGGAGCGGGTAAATCCTGCAATAAAGCCTGAGTCTTTTCGCGTAATAAATCCCGTGCTTCGGGTTGCCCCTCAGCCTGCCACTTTTCCATATTCCAACGCGGATAGAGCGGGCTTTTGTAATAGCCTGTTTTGTAGTTTCTACGCGTGGAGGGCGAGGATAGAAAATCCCCACCGGGGCCGACCTTGGCAATTTCATCCAGGGCGGCTTGCGCATCATCCAGTTGGAAACCATTTGCAAAACGGAAGGCCTGATCAATGATCTCGTGTGCGTGTACTACCGTACACGGAGAAATTGATTTCCCTGCAAGACCATCCCCTATAAAGGGTGCCAGCCCTCCCTTCGTCAGGGCATAGGTTAAGAAATTCATCCCGTAGGTATCCGCTGCAATCAAATCCATGCCCCATCCCATCCCGGAGCAGGAAGCGCCACAATGCGGCAGCTTATAATGCGCCATCATTTCAGCACAGGCTACATTCAATAGCACGCTTTGTGGATCGTAGAAATTTAGCATGGTCTGCATATCAAAATAGGATGGCAGCATCCCTACGGCTATCGGCGTTCCGGGCTTCATCACCTGGCTGATGGTCAACCCGGCCAGCAATTCGGCAAGCAGTATTGCCAGGGTCCCGGCCGGTGTGAGCGGCGTACTGGCTCCCGCCATACTAAAGTTTGAAAAGATGAAGGGCAGACCGCGCTCAATCGCCATCTCCATTTTAAGCAGAGTTCCTGAATCCATCACCAATGGTGAAATCGGGTTGAAATATGGCAGAACGAAGGGTTTCTCCCCAAGTTCACCATGCAAATGCTCAAACATGTTTATCAGTGGTAAAAATTTATTCTCGTCTGATGTCAACACCACCATCGTCTTGCTGGTATTTGCAAACATCTCCAAATTGCCATAAAGATCACCAAGCTCTTCCGGAACATCCCGCACAATACCAGGCGTTGAAATGACATCATAATGTGGCAAGCTGCTTCCCAACCGCGTCATGGCACGCATGTGGCGGCGCTGGAATAGTTCCAGGTTATCACCAACGGGTTCCTGGTAGTACAGGGCCGTAACCCCCACACCGAAACGCAGACGATCATCACCGAGTCGAAAGCTTGGATTCCCACGACGGTCGTACATCTGGATCACCGGTGGAGCAGACTGGATGGATTGCTCAATAAGTTCGGGGGAGATCTTTACGGTTCTTCCCTGGACCTCAACCTGCCCGGTTTTTCCCAGCATCTCAATCACTGAGGGCGAAACCACCCTAACCCCAGTTTCAGAGAGGATCCGTAAAACATACTGATGTACTTGCTGAATTTGATCTTCAGAAAGCATTTTTAGTTGCGGACGGACGTTATTCATCATGGCCACTTTCTTTTATCGATAATCAATTTCCTACCTGGTATGGTGTCTTTTTATTCATATAGACACCATACCAGGTTCATCCAATGTCATTAGAGTTTAATCTAACTAATGTTGTAAATAGAAAAGGGGGCATTATTTCTTTTGCTGGGAGCGATAAAATTTCAGATAGCGCAAACTGGATTTATCTCGGCCCATGAGCAGGTCTGTAGCTCGGATTATACTTGTCAGTTTAACCGGGTCGGTAATTGCACAAGTAGCGCCCTTGCTGATTGCCAATGACAAGAACGCCTGATTTACAGTATGGCGATCCGGGAGGCCAAATGAAACATTGCTGGCGCCCAGATTAATGTTTACGCCAAACTCTTTTCTGATCATGTCGATGGTTCCAAGTGTGACTAAGGCGGCGTTACTATCTGCTCCCACAGTTAAGACCAGGGGATCAATAACAATATCCTCTTCACTGATGCCAAGTTTTGCTGCTCTTTCGATGATTTTTCCCGCGATGGAAACGCGTGTTTCAACATCAGAGGGGATGCCATCATCATCCATGGTCAGTCCTATTACCGCTGCACCATATTCTTTTACCAGGGGCAGGACTTTTTCCAGGGATTTCTCCTCACCATTTACGGAGTTGATCAATAGCTTTCCTGGTAAAACGGCTAAGGCTGCCGCCAAAGCATCGTGGTTGGCTGAATCCAGGCATAAGGGCAGATCGTAATTATCCGAAATCAGTTTTGCAACCTCTGGCAAAACTTTTACCTCATCAAGGCCAGGGACCCCGACATTTACATCCAATATATCTGCCTTGGCATCGACTTGTTTCTTCACCAGCTCCAGAACATAATCATAGTTTCCTTCAGCAAGTGCTCCCGCTAGTATTTTACGCCCTGTAGGATTGACCTTTTCCCCAATAACGACAAAGGGCTTATCTATACTGATCTTTACTTCTTTGGTTGTGCTCTTTAGAATTGTATCCATTCTATTCTCCTCATTACATATTTGTTGATCTAAAACAACGATGGCCAATAAGCGTACGCGTTAATGAATTCTCTTCTCTAAGCCCTCCCAATATGGTTCACGCAGTTCCTTTTTAAGGATTTTTCCTGTCCCTCCCTTGGGCAATTCTTCTCGAAATTCAACTGACTTGGGCACTTTGAAGCCAGCCAAATATCCACGTACAAAATCCAGTATTTCTGACTCCTTTGTTTTCATATCTGGTTTCAACACTACCAGTGCTTTGGGTACCTCTCCCCATTTTTTATCGGGAATACCAATGACCACTGCCTCAAATACTGCCGGATGATTGAGGATGATCTTTTCCACTTCAACAGAAGAAATATTTTCTCCACCAGAGATGATAATATCCTTTTTCCGATCCACGATGGTGATATACCCTTCACCATCAACCACTGCCATATCGCCAGAATGAAACCAACCCTCTTTGATCACATTGTCTGTAGCAGCCTGGTCCTTTAAATACCCTTTCATCACTGCATTGCTGCGAAATACGATCTCACCAATATCTTTTTCGTTTGCAATCACATCCTTGCCATTCTCATCAACCACGCGTAAACGAACCCCCACAATGGGTAGCCCGGTTTTGACTTGTGTATCCAGTCTGGTTTTCTTATCCTTTTTTAAATGCGGTTTTGGCCTTGCAATCACCCCAAAGGGAGATGTTTCCGTAAGCCCATAACCTACGATCGCTTTACATCCAAGCTCTGCTTCCAGTTTTTCGATCAATGCTAGCGGTGAAGCCGCGCCACCAATGATCACTTCTTTCAGAGAGCTTAGATCAAATTTCTTTAGATCAGGATATTGCAAAAGACCGTTGAATATGGTCGGAACCCCCAGGATTTTTGTAACCCTTTCCTCTTCAATCAAACGCAATAGTTCTCCAAAATCAACCTTACGCAACATGACATGTTTGCCCCCTACTGCGGTCAGGAATTGAGGAGTGCCCCACCCATTGACGTGGAATAAGGGTACTACATGGAGAAGGGTATCTTCATCTGATACCTGAAAGCCAATAATTGCATTTAGCGAGTGCAAATATAAGCTCCGGTTTGTTATTTCAACACCTTTTGGGTGACCAGTTGTCCCGGATGTATAAAAAAGCTCAATGACCGCGTTTTCATCAATAGCAGACAGGTCGATATTGGCGACTGGATCCGCGTTCTCTAATAATCTCTCATAGTCTTTTGCCCAGTCACGCCTGGTATCTGACTCAAAGATTATATATTTTTCCACTGTTTTGAGATCAGGTTTTATCTGCTCGACCACATTCACGAAATCTTGGTGGAAGCATAAAATCTGAGCTTCGGCATGATTGACGATATACTCAATCTCAATGGGTGAAAGACGAATATTGATCGGGTTTAAGACACCATTCACTTGCGGAACTGCAAAATAAGCCTCAAGTAATTGATGGGAGTTATAGGTAAGAAATGAAACAGTTTTCCCCTTTTCCAAACCCAATTTTGTTAATGCGTTTGCAAAACGATTAACACGCTGATCATACTCAGCATAGGTGAATCGCTTCTCCCCATCAACAACTCCTGTTTTGGAGCCGTATAAATTAACAGCCCTTTCTCTAAATTCAAGAGGGGTCAGAGGAACTAACATAGGGTTTATCCTTTTGGGCCAGGAGTTCGATTAGGACTGCCCAAAACTAAAGGGTTGCACCTTGCGCAACAGGGCAAGCCAATTCGCAATACCGGCAGGGCTTCATGACCATGCTGGGCTCTTCGATTCCCATGATCGAACCATCGAGCATTTCCTCATTGGCATATCGTTCATCGTTCTCTTCCTTGCAGATCGACCTGTCGAAGGACCCGCTACGGAATACGTTCCTCGGGCATGCGCTGTGACAAGGCTTGTCGCAGCCATTGCAAGGGTCGAAGTTGCTGGGGCCGGTTGGCTCGAGTTCGGCTTCGATAAAAATGCCTCGTAGGCGGACACGCGTACCAAATTCCGGTGTTACCAGGAGATTGTTTTTACCGATCACGCCAATCCCAGCCAGGTGGGCTGAATCCTTGAGGAAAGCCCCACCGTATTCGATCTGGTACGGAAGCGAATATGCCTTGATTCCGAACTCTTCCTCCATCCATAACCGCAGTTGTCTGGACTGAGTTCTCATCACACCGTTACCGGGGGTAAAACCATTCACCTTCAGGCTCCACCAATCGAGAACGGGCTCGGATTCCGGATGGGACAAAGCCCACACCAGCACGGATTTATGCTCATCGCGCCATTTCACCCCCTTGAATTCATGATAATCTGAGGTTGATGGATCGTACTCTTCGTAGAAAGGATTATTGGCATAGATCTCATAGGAAGGGGAAGCCTTAAGATCTTCGATCCTCGCTATTCCTGCCAACGAGGCCCCTAACTCTTTCGCCTTCTCGACGATTTTCTTTTCAATCAAATTATTTTCAGATGTCATAATTAAAACTCCTTTTCATTTTTAGAAGAGTCAATCCAGATTTCTTCTTGGAATTTATCTATCGTTAATTTTGATTCAAGCGGATCAGGGCATCAGCCGCAACCACTCCCTGACCTTCGGCCAGGATCATCAGGGGGTTGATGTCCAGCTCGACAATGGAATCTGGATCGCTCTCCACCATATTTGCTACCGCCAAAATGGCATCGACCGCGGCGTTCAGATCAGAGGGGGGAGCGCCTCTGAAACCATTTAATAGCGGCGCACATTTCAGTTGGGCCAATGCGTGCAATACTTTTTCTCTGGTGGTTGGCAAGAGGAGCGATGCTGTATCTTTCATCAATTCGACCAGAATTCCACCGCCACCCACCAACAGATAGGGTCCAAACTGTGCATCACGGGCTACACCGACGATCAATTCTGCTACAACCCCCTCGACCATTTTTTCGATCAGATAGGATTCTGAGAGATCAGACATCACCTTCACAGCAGCAGACACTTCGTCTGCATCCCGAAGGTTAATCCTGACCCCCCCAACATCCGTCTTATGGGCAACACCCAAGGTCTTTGCAACTACCGGATAGCCCAACGCTTCGGCTGCAGCAACCGCTTCTTTGGGATTATGAACCACCTGCGATGGGGGAACTGGAATTCCGGCCCGGGAAAGTAATGCTTTGGATTCAGCCTCATCCAACACTTTGACGGAAACATCCTGAACTTGATCGCTACTCTTCAGTATGGGTGATGCCACAGGTTGACTCCAGGCTGCGCCCACATCAACTGCTGCCTGAATTCCCGCCAGCCCGTCATCAATGCCTGCAAGCGCTACAACGCCATCCTTCATCAAACGAGCCGCAACTGGTTCGGATATCGTATCTGAAAAGGTTGACAGAATAGCGGCCTTAGTTCCGGTTTCTTTCGCGGCCCGAACAAAACCCCTCTCCGCCCCACCCCAGGTCGATTGATCACAGCGGTCAGATCTCGGGTAATCCAATACGCACACTGCCAGATCGAATTCTTGTGAAAGCAGCGCCGAAAAGTTTTTGGCATTCTGTTCCTCGTCATTCCAGTCGAACATCTGGAAATCAAAGGGATTGGCAGCCACGATCCGCTCGTGAACGGTCTCGCGCAGATGTTTTGTAACCTTTTCTGATAATGGGGGCATGCTCAAACCTGGACCCATCCCGTCAGCGAGAAGGGTAAGATCTCCACCTGAGGTGCTCCCGGCAGCGATCCTGCCGCCTTTCAATGGGCCCAGAACGTGTAATACCTTCAGCGCTTCAATCAGTGCTTCCAGGGAATTCACGCGAGCCACACCGACCCGCTCGAAAAGAGCATTTACCAGATCGTCGGAACCGGCGAGTGAGGCCGTATGCGATACGACCATCTTCTGGGCAACCTCGGAACGACCAACCTTCATCGCCACGATGGGTTTGCCCAACTCCCGGGCCACGTTGACTGCCTCCTGGAAGGCCTTCGGATCAGGCAAAGTTTCCAAAAAGAGGCCTATCGCCGTGACCCCATCCTGTTGGGCGAAGGTATGAATCGCATCATGGAGATCAAATTTCAGCTTATTCCCCAAAGAAACCATATAGGCGACCGGAAGACCACGCCTTTGCATGGTGAGGTTGAAACCCACATTCGATGACATGGTGATGATCGCCACGCCTTCTTCAACCCGTTGACCACCCTGCTGGTCGGGCCAGAGCATGGCACCATTTAAATAGTTGAGCAGTCCATAGCAATTAGGTCCAATGATGGGCATATCCCCGGAAGCATCCAGAAGCTGCCTTTGAAGTTCAGCGCCCTCCTCGCCAGCCTCAACAAATCCAGTCGCATAGCAGATTGCGCCACCAGCATCTCGGGCAGCGAGTTCCCTGACGATATCGATGGTGAGATTTCGATTGACACCCAGATAGGCGGCATCGGGGCTCCCGGGAAGATCGGCAACAGAACGGTAAACCTTTCGCCCCAGAATCTCCGTTTTCTTTGGATGGACCGGCCAGATCTCTCCTTCATACCCCATCAGATCGCTCTGGCGAATTACTTCTGCCGCATTCGCCCCGCCAAACGCGGCAATGGAATGTGGTTTCAAAAATCGCTCAAAAGTGCTCATTCTTTTTCCTTTTTATCATCTATGCAATAACCTTTTTCTCTCGCAAGGTCTCTACTTCTTTTTTTTCATA
>NZ_CEYOSI010000016.1:19492-28548 GCF_982879505.1 Candidatus Desulfolinea nitratireducens | reverse complement strand
AATAAAGAGAACGCAGAAAAGTTCATGAATTACCTCCTGGATGCTGAAGTCGGTGCTGCGCTTTCAAATTATCTTCGCTACGCTTCACCAAATCAGGCAGCATTGCCATTTTTGAACGAGGAAGATCGCAATCACCCAGGCTTGTACCCACCCGAAGAAGTTCTCGCTCGGATGTTTTTCTTTGCCAATATTGGATCAGCCAGCCAGCTCTATGATGATGCCTGGAGCGAGGTATTGGCCAACCACGGACAATAAGGTATTAAATATGCAAATAGAAAATCTTGAAAGGTTTGAACTATGACATTATCTAAAACCTCATCAAGCCCGAATCGGATATTTGGCTCTATTCGATCTCAACTCGTGTTGGGGTTTGGGTTGATACTGATTTTAGCCCTGGTTATTGCGATTATCGGCTATCAGAGTCTGCAAAGCCTGCGCACCAGTGTTCAGACCACACTGGAAGAAGCCAGTCAAATTCGTGAGTTGAGCCTGGAAATCGAGAACGAATTTTTGCTAGCCCGCCAGGACGAATCAAGCTTCCTGGCTACATGGCGTTCACTGGGGTTTGAAGCGGCTCAGGCCGAATATGTCTCTACGAATGAATTACACCTGGAACAAGCCCGCAGCAAGTTTCATGAATTTGAAAAAATAGTTCAAAATTCGGGCGATCCGGAACTAATGGATACTTTAAATGATTCTGTCAACCTGATTCCTCTGCTCGATACCTACGAATCTGCTTTTCAAGCTGTTGTCACCGCTATCAAACAACGCAGTCGCCCGGATGGACAAGAGAATACTATGTTCGCAACGCTCAACCAGCTTGAAGCCATGGTTTCCCCTCTGCCAGATCCTGAACTCCTTCAACTGGTTTTTCAAATTCGGGCTGACGAGCAAGCCTACTTGAACACGGGACAGCGTCAATATTATGACAACCTTCGATTGTTGATTCTCGAATTTACCGATCTGGTTAAAAATTCCTCCCAGGCCAATCTCCCGGATGAAGCGGCAGCAATCCCTGCCTCGGTGTCCGATCCACAGGAAGAAACTGTGCCGCTATCGGCACCGGAAGAAATAGTAGAGATACCGATCTCAGAAATACTCGAATTGATCGGGATATATCAAGCAAATTTGACGGAGTTAGTCACGATAGAGGGAAGTATCGATGTCAACACCACCGTTTTCCGGGAAGTGACGGTGGAAATCAACGAATTAACAGATCACATCCTTCAGGAAGGCGAGGCTGGCTTTACTCGTGCGCGCGATCAACTGCAATCTGTCAGCGATCAGAACAGGCTGGCTTTGGTAGTGGTTTCAATTATAGCGTTGGGACTGGGGTCCTTGGCAGCGTTCGCGCTGGTGCGAGGCATTATTGGCCCTTTGAACAGTCTCAGAGACAGCGCTCAAAAGCTTGGAGAGGGAGATTTGACTCAAACAGTGAGAATCGCTGGTGGGAGTGAGTTTGTTTCGCTTGCCGAAACATTCAATACCATGAGCGCTCAACTTCGGGATCTAGTCGGCAGCCTGGAACAACGCGTGGCAGACCGCACCAGAGCATTGGCCACATCCACTGAAGTCAGTCGGCGTCTCTCCACCATTCTCGATCGGGATGCCCTGGTAAAAGAGGTGGTTGAGCAGTTGGTGACAGCCTTTGGTTACTACTATGCTCATATTTATCTCTTCGAGGAAGATGAGAATAAACTGGTCATGAAGGGTGGTACCGGCGAAGCCGGACAAGTGCTACTCTCTCGCGGTCATACCATTCAAAAAGGGCGCGGTCTTGTGGGGCGTGCCGCAGAAAGTAATGCTGTTGTTCTCGTCGGCGATACACTGAACGAAGAAGGCTGGCTGCCAAACGAATTACTCCCTGAAACACGCTCTGAGGTCGCAGTCCCTATCGCTATTGGTGATAACGTGCTGGGCGTTTTTGATGTGCAACATGATGTGATCGACGGAATCACTGAAGAAGATGCAGAATTGCTGCAATCCATCGCCAACCAGATCGCGGTCGCTCTGCAAAATATTGAATCTGCCGAAACAGTAGCCAAACGCGCAACCGAGCTGGAAACGGTAGCTGCTATCAGTACCGCTACTGCTACTATCCAGGACACCTTCGAAATGCTGGAAACCATGGTGCACCTGACCCAGCGCGGCTTTGGTCTGTACCACGCGCATGTGTTCAGGTATCAGGAAGAGAAAGAAGAACTGCAGATCGTGGCCTGCGGCTACCAGGAAGGCGACGAGCAAGAAGGCACACACGGCACCGCCGTTATCCCCCTTGAGCAGGAGCAATCTCTGGTGGCGCGTTGCGGCCGCACCCGGCAACCCGTGATCGTCAACGACGTGCGCAACGAGCCGGGCTGGCTACCCAACCCGCAGCTGCCCAACACGCGCTCAGAGCTGGCCGTACCCATGATCGTCGGCGACCAGCTGCTGGGCGTGCTGGACGTGCAATCGGAGCGCTTGAATGCCTTCACCGAGGAAGATGCCAATATCCAATCGACGTTGGCCTCCCAGGTAGCCACTGCGCTTCAAAATGCACGCTCCTTTACTTTGGCTCAGAAACAGGCCAAACGTGAGGCTACTTTGAATATCATCAGTCAGAAGATTCAGAGTGCTACTTCTGTGGAAGCGGTGCTGCAAATTGCCGCACGCGAACTGGGCCATGCCCTGGATGCCCCCATGACCGTCGCTCAACTGAATATCAAAGACAAAAATAATCTGGAATAGACACAGGAAATCTACCCATGTCTACCAAAAAATCTCGTAAACCAACCAAGAAATTATCTGCAGCTACCAAAACAAAGGGTAGTGCTTTGGTAGCCCCTGCCGAAGATGAGCAGAAAATTCGTGAAAGTATTGATAAACTATTTTCATATCTTGGAAATCTCACTGAACAGGAACCTGCAGATCATAAAATCAAGTTTGGCAAACGTGGTACAAAAGCCAGAAAAAAGAGTGCGGTAATTGAAAATTCACCACCTTTGGTAATTCCAAAAGATACAGAGGAGAAGATCAAACTGGACGCACTTAATAATCGCATCCAGGAATTGGAAAAAAAACTTCAGGAGAAAGGAAAAGCTGCCCCCAAACTATATGACAAGGAACAGGTGGGCTACGCTTTCAAAGGGGATTCTCTGGAACCTCTGACTGGTCCCAATTTAGGAAAAAGCATTGAAGATAAAAAAGGCATTCAGGCACCCCTAACAGATACAGGGCAAACCATTGGCACCATTCATATTGAGGCTTCTCCAGAGCGTCCGTGGGAACCCGAGGAGGAAAGTCTGCTTTCCAGTGTCGCTCAACAAGCTTCACTGCAAATTCAGAGCCTGCGTCTGCTTGCCTCTGCAGAACGAGCCCGTACCGAAGCTGAAGAAGCCACCCGTCGCTTTATGCATGAAAACTGGGCATCCTATCTCGACGGCATTCAGCAAAATGAGCGCCTTGGATACGCTTATGACCAGGCATCGGTAACACCCTTTCTCGATAAACTAACTTCTGATGAAGACCTAAGCGCAATAATAAAGGTTATGGAGGAGGAAATTGGTACATTATCTTTAAAACCTGACCCGTCTCGTCCCTACACAGACGAGGACAAAAAGATGGTTGCCGCCGTTGCCAGTCAAATTGCACAACAGGTTGAAAATATCCGTTTGCTGGCAGATGCCTCTCGCGCCCGGGCTGAAGCCGAGGATGCTACCCGGCGTCTGACACGTGAAAGCTGGCAAGAATTCACAGATCGTAGGGAAAAAGACTCTCTGGGATTCACTTATGATACGGTCCAAGTTAGTCCGCTGGGAAATTCAACGCTACCTGAGAATATTGCGCTTACCGTGCCATTGGAAGTGCGCGGCGAAACTATTGGTCAACTGGTTGTGGCAGGTGACGACAGGTTAGCAGAAGATGCCATTGAGCTGGCAAGGTCTATTGCAGCTCAGGCAAATACCCATATCGAAAACCTGAGATTACTCGAAGAAACAGAACTTGGCCGTCAACAGCTCAACAAGCGAGCTGCCGAATTAGAGACCGTGGCAAAAGTGAGTACAGCCGCTGCTGCGATACGAGACTCTGAATCCCTGCTGCGCTCTGTGGTTGATCTGACAAATTACAGCTTCAAACTTTACCATACGTCTATTTACCTTTTTCATGAGGACGATGATGGCACAAAAACGCTCAATCTTTTTGCTGCATCCGGAAAAATTGGCCAAAAAATGCTCCAACAAGGACATACAGTCAAGCTTGGTAAGGCTAGGGCAATTATCACTGAAGCTGCACGAACAAACGAAATCGTCATTATAAGTGATACTGAAAATCACCCTCTCTATCATAAACACCCTCTGCTTCCAAATACCCGTAGCGAAATGGCGATCCCCATGATCGTAGCCGATCAACTGGTCGGTGTTTTTGACGTAAAGGCAGATATCCCGAATCGTTTCACAGAAGATGACAAACGTACCTATAGTACGCTGGCATCTCAAACTGCGGTCGCCCTCCAAAACGCACAGCTATATGAGGAGCAGATCAAAACCGTGGAGCGATTACGGGAACTGGATCAACTAAAATCATCTTTCCTCGCAAATATGAGTCATGAACTTCGCACTCCGCTCAATTCAATCTCAGGCTTTACACAGGTTATGCTGGAGGGGATCGACGGACCACTCACAAAAGAGATGGAAGACGATCTAGGTTTGATTGATAAAAATGCGGAGCATTTACTCCGTTTGATTAACGAAGTTCTTGACATGGCAAAGATAGAAGCAGGGAATATCATGGTCGTATTAGGACCTGCCAACCTCCATAACATGCTGGATGAGGTTATCAAAACGACTAGCGGATTGGCACGCGAAAACGATCTCACTATTAGCCTGGTCAATAATATTCCTGAAGACCTTATTGTCATGGCTGATGATTTGCGTATCCAACAGGTGATGATCAACCTAATTGGAAACGCGATGAAATTCACGAAGAAAGGCGGAGTAACCATCCGCTCGGATATTCATAAGGACAATATCATCATAAAAGTTATTGATACTGGGATCGGGATTCCGCCTGACCAACTAGAATCAATCTTTCAGGCATTTAGCCAGGTAGACATTTCAACTACACGAAAAGCCGGTGGAACCGGGTTGGGTCTCCCGATCAGCAAACGTTTTATCGAAATGCACAATGGTCGTCTCTGGGCAGAAAGCACAGGACTTCCTGGAGAAGGTTCTGCATTCATCCTTGAGATTCCAGTCGTATTACCTGAAGACTAAGGACCTGATCTCAGGTATTACCATCTACAGATCTAAAGGTTTCTAATGATATTAAAAATTGATATACTACTCACTATAATAGTAAATTGAGCCTAACTATGACAGCTAATAATATTTTATATATTGAAGATAATCCCGATAATATGCGATTGGTGAAAAGAGCGCTTGAAGCAAAGGGATATGTTATTCATGGTGCGGTTGATGGCTTATCCGGTCTTCAGATGGCAGAAAGCATTGAACCATCCGTTATTTTGCTTGATATAAATCTCCCGGATATTGATGGTTATGAAGTCGCCCGGAGGATCCGAAAGCATAAAAACAGTGCAGTACGCCAAGTTTCGGTCATCGCAATTACGGCAAATACCCTAAAGGGTGATGCCGAAAAAGCTCTGGAAGCGGGTTGTGATGTATATATGTCAAAACCTATCAATATCCGCGAACTCTGGGCGCGCGTTGAGGGGTTCATGCCAATTGATGCGATTTCTAATCTCTTCTAATTGTCCGAATTTTAAGGAAAAGATATGGCAACCATATTACTCATAGAAGATATTGACGATAACGCCACCCTTGTAAAAAAAGCCGTTGAGGCAAAAGGAATTGACTTTTTGTGGGCCAGTACCGGCACTGAGGGTATGAAAATTGCGCTTGAAACAATTCCTGATCTTATTCTTCTGGATTTAGGTCTCCCTGATATTGATGGACAGACACTCTCTGCATGGATCCGCGAAGAGAAAACCCTCTGGAAAATCCCGGTTATTGTAATGACAGCCTGGCCCGAAAATACAGCAAAGCAAACAGTCGAAGCCTACCAATTGGATGGCTATATCTCCAAACCTTTTAATCTTAAAGATTTTTGGGATACCGTTGGGGAATTTATCAAAGCTTAATCAATATGGGCCTAAAAATTCTCACCGCTAACCACTTCACAATCGAAGAGCTAACTGCCTTTTACAACCGAACTCGGGTGGATTATCTTGTTCCAATGCCAATGAGCCCCGAAGTCATGGCCGAATATATTCATGATTTTGATGTAAATTTAGCTCTTTCTCCTGTTGTTCAAGAAAAAGGATCTGGACAATTTTTGGGACTTGGGATGTTGGGAGTGCGCGGCGAAAATACCTGGATCACAAGAATGGGTGTCTGCCCCCCAAACCGCCGACAAGGTGTCGGTGCAGCATTGATGGATTCACTACTCGAGGCTTCCTATCGTATCGGTGGAAAAAATATAATTTTGGAAGTTATCAAAAATAATATCCCTGCTCAGACACTTTTTGCAAATAGCGGCTTCAAAAAAAACAAGGAATACCTCGTCCTAAGGCGAGCACCTATTCGTCCTTCACTCAGCCCTGAAGGGGAAATCACCTGGCTCTATAGAAAAGATGCTTTGGCCGCTCTTCGCTCTTATCCACATTCCTTAACATGGATTAACGCCCTGGAAACAATGAAAAACGCCAGTATGTTTCAAGGATTTTCCATTGAACTCGAAGACGGCTCACGCGGCTGGCTGGTTTATCGGCATAAAAAGCATTCCATTACACACTTTGTATTCCATACAGAACGTGGCAATCCCAGCACAATAGCGCGTAATATTCTCATATATTTACACCTCCAATATCACCGTATGGATTCCTATGCTGAAAATTTCTTTGGAGATGATCCACATCTTTCGGCCTTATATGATCTCGGCTATTTTGAAGCCTTTCGGCGTGTGGAGATGATTAAAGACAACACCATCTGAAGGTATTTTCAATTGCGTTGAAAAAGTAATAAAAATCATTTCTATCATAATCCCGACTGCTTTTTGAATTGAATTTATCTTTCAGAGAAGCATTATTTTTTTAAAATAACTATGTTGAAGGAAATTACTAAATTTTCTTGCGATTTGCATAAAAGAACGCACAACCTTATAGATTTTTTATAATCGGGAAGTCTCTTTCCTTAAAATTTGAGATTTCCTTCATTTTTTTGTTGACGCAAGCCCTTCCGGCGTGTATAATCACGGGTCGGTAAACTTGTACAAGTATAGAAGGAGTAGGCTTATGGCTGAAAACGAAACCACACCAGAGAGCGTGTTGGAACCAAAAACAAAAATAAAAGGTACGATCAAAAAAATAACAATCGGTGGGGCAATTGTTGATCTCGGACAAGAACTTCCCGGTGTAATTCATATCTCCCAACTACAAAAAGAGCATCTGACCCGTGTGGAAGATGCAGTTGAGATCGGACAAGAGATAGAAGTGTGGGTACGCCGTGCCAAAAAGGATCGGATTGAATTAACAATGATCGAGCCATTGGATTTAGAATGGCGCGAAATGAAACCGGATGTCGTTACAAAAGGCAAAGTTGTGCGTCTTGAAACTTATGGTGCCTTTGTTGAGATCGGTGCTGAGCGTCCGGGCTTGGTGCATGTGAGCGAGATCGCCCATGGATATATCAAACATCCTTCGCAGGCTATCAAGGTTGATGATGAGGTTGAAGTGATGATCCTTGAGGTTAATCGCCGAAAGAAACAGATTCGCTTGAGCATGAAGGCTGTTCTCCCCGAGCCAGAAGAAAGCCCTGATAAACCAAGACGTGGTCGCGGTGGTAAAAAACGTGGCAAAAGCGTTGAAGCCATGATGGCTGAATTTAGTAGTGAGGAGCCAAAGGTTCCTGAACATACTGCCATGGAAGTGGCCTGGAAAGCTGCTCTTGACCGAGCCGGTTCCACCAAGAAAAGCAACAAAAAAGATGAAAAAAGCGCCGAAGCTGCCCAGGTGCAAGAAGAGCTTCTCTCCCGCACCTTGGAACAACGAAAGTAAGCTTCTCCCCTTTAAAACGAAAAGCCCTCAGTCGAGGGCTTTTTTTGTATCTTCACTCTTCCATACTAGGACGAAGCCTGCTGCAAATAGGCTTCCATAAAACCATCCAGATCGCCATCCAAAACAGCCTGGGTATTACCCATCTCATACTCAGAACGGTGATCTTTCACCAATTGGTAGGGATGCAGGACATACGAGCGGATCTGGCTGCCCCATTCGGCTTTGGTATATTCACCACGCAGCCCATCCAATTCTTCTTTTTGTTCAGCTTCCTTCAATTCAAGCAAACGAGCACGCAAAACGCGTAAGGCATTTTCCCTGTTTTGCAATTGAGAGCGTTCATTCTGGCAAGTAACTACAATCCCGGTTGGTAGATGGGTCAAACGGACTGCGGTCGAGTTTTTCTGAACACTCTGCCCTCCGGCCCCAGATGATTTATACACATCAACACGCAAATCTCTTGCGTTTATTTCCACATCCATATTCTCATCACCGATCTGTGGGAGAACTTCAACCAAAGCAAAAGAGGTATGCCGCCGATGCGCCGAGTCAAAGGGAGAGATACGTACGAGACGATGGGTCCCCTTTTCGGAGCGCAGATAGCCAAAGACATAATTCCCTGAAATAGAAAGGGTTGTACTTTTAATCCCTGCTTCTTCCCCAACCGTCAAATCCAGGACATCGACCTGATAGCCGCGTCGTTCCGCCCACCGCAAATACATTCTTTGGAGCATCGCCGCCCAATCCTGGGAATCAGTACCACCCGCGCCTGCATGTATCGCGAGCAAGGCATCCTCAGAGTCATATTTACCAGAGAGCATCGCCCGAAAGGCACGCTTATCCAGATCCTTCTCCAACGCATCCGTTTCCGCTTCCAACTCCCCCAATATGCTTTCATCGCCCATCTCAGCCAGTTCGATCAAATCCTGAAGTCGTTTCCAAAAGCCATTCCACGACTCGGTTTCTTCCTGCAATCTTGTGACGGTTTTCATCACCCGGCGGG
>NZ_CEYOSI010000016.1:0-19482 GCF_982879505.1 Candidatus Desulfolinea nitratireducens | reverse complement strand
GTTTCTTTTTGTAATTTTTTGAGCTTGGTTTCCTTGGAAATTAAGTCAAAGACGCTCCATAAGCTGTTTGCTCAATTCTTCTGCGGCTTGTAATCGTCCTAAAATCTCGTGCATCATGCCTCCGTTAAAACGCTGCCAAAATACCTTCGATAAAGGCGTTTGGATCGAAAATTTGTAAATCATCCATCTTTTCACCCAGACCAGCAAATAGGATCGGCAGTCCAAGCTCACGGCGAATGGCAAAAACCATCCCTCCGCGGGCCGATGTATCCAACTTGGTCAGGATCACCCCTGTCACTCCAACCGCTTCCTTGAACGCCCGCGCCTGTTGGAGCGCGTTTTGTCCGGTGGTGGTATCCATTACCAGCCAAACTGCATGAGGCGCACCGGGGGATGCTTTGCCAACCACGCGTTCAATCTTTTGCAATTCCTGCATGAGATTGAAGCGCGTATGCAGACGGCCTGCAGTATCGATCAGGATAATATCTGCGCTACGCGCGATCCCTGCCTGGACTGTATTATATGCGACTGCGCCGGGATCGCTCTCCGGTTGACCTGCGATCACGTCAATATTCAGCCTGCTGCCCCAAACCTGGATCTGCTCAACGGCTGCCGCCCGAAAAGTATCGGCAGCCCCAAAAATAACTATTTTTTCTTGCGAGACGAACAGAGCGCCCAACTTGGCGGCTGTAGTCGTTTTACCAGAACCATTTACACCTACCAAAAGAATAACACTGGGGCCAGATTCTGCAAATGAAATATCCCCGTGCTCATCGAGGCGGGAGCGGAGTTCATCCCGAAGGGCAACTTTAAGCTCTTCGGAGCGAAGCAGGCCCAAATCACGGCTGCAACGCTGAAGGGCTTCAATTACCTCAGTCGTGATCTCAACTCCCAGGTCAGCCTGGATGAGAAGCGCTTCCAGTTCATCCCATATATCTGATGTAATTTCTGTGGCGCCGAGTAAACTGGCAACACGTCCGAAAGCAGATTTACTGGTTTTTGCAAGGCCCTCTCGCCATCGAAAAATGGGTTCTGTCATAACGAGCGATTATAACATAATGAATTTGAGAAGGCCTTTTATGTTATACTGCCTTGTGCTTTTTATTTCATCAAAGAGGTGTTTATATGGGAGATTTTTCCACAAATATTAAGGTCACCTGGCAGGGAGAAAGCGCCTTTCTGGGAGAAAATGGGGAGGGCGGGACAGCGCAATTAGGCGTAATGGAGGGGAAACCCGGCATTAAACCGATGCAAATGATACTGGCTTCGTTGGCTGGTTGTACTGGCGTTGATGTTGTCAATTTTTTAAATAAAAAGCGCGTCAAGTTCAGTGATCTGCAAATTGAAGTTAGTGGAAAGCGGGCAGATACGCATCCAAAAGTGTATACTGATATCAATGTCACATATTTGATCTGGGGCGAGGATATCAGGGAAAAAGATGTGGAACAGGCTATCCAGCTTTCGGAAGATAAATATTGTTCGGTAAGCGCAATGCTAAAATCAACTGCAAAAATCAATTCGGACTATAAAATTATTGCACCCAGTCAAAGCACAGAATAATTTGTGGAGGATTAATCATGGTTAACGAACCTATTCACGTGACAGATGCGGCCTTTGAGAAAACTGTATTGCAATCATCGCTACCAGTAGTGGTTGATTTTTGGGCTCCGTGGTGTGCTCCCTGTCGAATGGTTGCGCCAATCCTGGATAAACTGGCAAAAGAGCTGGAAGGTAAAGTTTTGATCGCAAAAGTAAATACGGATGAAGACTCACAATGGTCACAAAAATACGGTGTTCAGGGGATCCCTACAATGCTTTTTATTGCTAACGGGAAGATCATTCATCGCCAGGTTGGCGCATTGCCTGAAGGAATGTTGCGGGATACAATTATTCAGTTTCTGGAAGTTGCCAAATAGATGACCCGCTATGCGAGGGAGGTCGCCATGAAGAAAATCTTATTTGCAGGGGCACTCGTTCTACTTAGCTTGAGTGCCTGTGTGCCAGACTTTCTGAATCCAGGGTCTGGGGATGCAACGTCCGCACCTGTTGATGTTGTAGCGACGGTAGAAGAAGCTGCCAACACCCAGGTCGCGCAAACGCTTGATGCGATAGCTGCACTTGCGACATCCATGCTAGAATCGCCCACTGATGAACCAACTGCGACCGAAGTAGTATCTTCCACCGAAACAGCCACCGCTACCCTAACTGAAACACCTGACGGGACCCTCACACCAACTGAAACTCCAGATGGCACCCTCCCCGCTGAAACTGCAACGGAGACTCCAGAAGGCACTCTTCCTGCCGGAACTGCAACGGCAACCCGTGAGATTACTGCAACAAGTGTTTTCCCCTCACCTACATCTCCTATCAGTATCAATGAACCTCCAGCCAGTGTGCCAAGATATAAAATCGATGTAAAAAATACCACAAAGGTTAGAGTCTATATTTCCTTGCAAGGTTCGACAGTAGGTGGATATAATCCAATTATCGAATATGATCTTGCCCCAAGAGAACGAATTAAACTCACTATTCCCGAAGGGAATTATGCCTCTATCGTCTATGTTGGCAAAGATCCCATGATCAACTATTTTGTCGTACATAAAAACAACAGCATCACAATAGTCATATCCAAAGACAAAGTTAAAGTCGAAAAATAATAATTTTCAGGAGTTCAAGAAAATAACATGAAAAAGATAACCCTCATCCTTGCTACGCTCAGCTTTTTACTGAGTGCTTGTGGAGGAACCCCGGCCGAAGATGCCCCACCGGTTTTAACCGGCGAAGATGTGCAAGCAACCGCCCTTGCCATGGCGTGGACAATGGCTGCTGAAACAATTGCAGCAATGCCCACAGCCACACCTGTCCCTCCGACAGAGACACCGACCCCCGTCCCTCCGACAGCAACAATGACCCTTGTTCCAACTTTGGCGCTGCCTGAGATAACAAATACGCCAGACACAGATCGGTGTAACCAGTTCTTGGGCAGCTGGGCGGGGACAGAGTCAACAATGCGTATCGTAAATACTACAAAAAGCACAGCCAATATTTCACTATATCTCTCGCCAAATAACGCGCACAATCAATGCGGCTATTTATTTGTACCTTCCCTCGAGAAAAATCAGTCTGTAGTAATGTCAGTGCCTTACGGAACCTTTTCGATGTACGCGTGGCTTGTAGGACAAAACAAGAGTGTTTCTGGCGGCGGTTATGGCATCGGAAACCCTGACAAGCATACGCTGGAAATTAGGGATGACTCAATAAAGTGGATAACACCATAATCATTGTTGATACTTGCTATACAAAAAATGCAAAGAGCTTCCCGTCGGGAAGCTCTTTGCATTTAGAAAAGAAAAAAATTAAATCAGTTCCACAAAAACCATAGAACCTGGGGGACGATCAATCCAAGGATCACCCCGGCTATCGCTTCCAGAGGCGTGTGCCCGAGCACTTCGCGCAATTTTTTTTCTGCCTTGAAATCTCCACTAAGTAACTCACCAATTAATAAATTGATCTTCTCAGCATGGAAACCAGCCTGACGACGTACACCTGTCGCATCGTAGATCACGATCATTGTGATCGAAAAAACCACCGCAAAAACAGGGGAATCAAAACCTACAAAAAGGCCTGCGCCATAGGTCGCACCGGTCATCAGGGACGAGTGCGAACTGGGCATTCCACCTGTGCTGAGCAGCAATGCCCAGTTTATTCTTTTGGTTCGCCAATATTCCACAGGAACTTTTATGATTTGCGCCAAACCCCAGGCGATAACCGAACTCAAAAATACCGGGTTTTGAAATATATCTACGGGGCTATTCATGCATCCGCCTCGAGCAAACCATCTTCAGAAAGCTGCCTCACTTTCAATTCCGCTTCTTCAAGTAAAAAGGTGCAACGGCTGCTCAAATGCTGACCTCGTTCAAAAAGCGCCATTGATTTATCCAGCGAAGTCTGTTCATTTTCAAGCGTCGCCACGATTGTCTCCAACTCGGCAAAAGCTTCCTCGTAGCTCATTTTTTCAATTTTTTTCTCAGTCATAATATCTCCATTATGTGACCTTTACGCCAAATTCTCCATCTGCAACGCGAACCTTTAGCTCATCCCCCGCGTTCGCATCGTCCACGCTGCCAACAATTTTCTGGTCTGTTTGACGGGTGAGGACCGCATACCCTCGCCCCAAAACCGCCTGGGGATTGAGAGCCTCGAGACGGCGATTCATTCCTTTTATCCTGGTCCACATCAAATCCTGACGGTGGGTTTGCCGGGTGTTAAGGCGATACAAGAGCCCATCTAAAGATTGAGCGTCCCGCTGGATTTGCTTCAGCGGAGAGGCATACCCCAAGCGAACGCAAAGATCATCCACGTTAATATGATATTTATCCAGTGCATTCGAAATTTGGATCTTAAGCTGGTCGGCGTAATAACTCGTCGCGCCGCGTAATTCGTCGATGGTGATCGGGGTTGCCAATTCGGCTGCTGCGGTGGGAGTGGCTGCACGCAGATCGGATGCAAAATCTGTCAGGGTGAAGTCGGTTTCATGTCCAACCCCAGAGATGATGGGGACCGGTGAAGCCGCCACAGCACGCACAACGCGCTCATCGTTAAATGCCCACAAATCTTCGATGGAGCCACCGCCGCGTCCAAGCAGGATCACATCGAGGTCAGGAACGATGCGGAGCAAATCATCCAATGCAGCGATGATTTTCGGTGGAGCTGTGTCGCCCTGGACTGTGGTCGGTGCGAGGATCACTTCTGCAAGAGGCATCCGCCTTTGAAGTGTGTTGAGCATATCTCGCAAAGCCGCGCCTGTAGCCGAGGTGATAATACCAATCTTTTTAGGTAACTCAGGGATAACTCGCTTACGATCATCATCGAAGAGACCTTCAGCCTCGAGCATTTCTTTCAAACGTAAAAATTCCTGATAAAGCAGACCTTCGCCCACGGGGCGAATCTCATCGGCGTAAAGCTGGTACTGCCCGCTTACATCATAAATACCGAGATACCCATGAGCTTCAACGGCCATGCCCTCTCGCAAGTCAAGAGCCAAACGGGCGGTGCTGCTGCGCCACATGACGCTCCGCAAGGCGGCTCCACCATCTTTCAGGGTAAAGTAAATATGCCCGGAACGTGGGCGAGAGAGATTGGAGATTTCACCCTGAATCCAAACATCACGCAGCATCTCATCTGATTCAAAGATTTCACGCAGATAAGCGGTCAGGCTGGTAACTGTCCAGCGAGGGGAAGAGAAAAGAGAGGGCTGATTCATTATATTGAGGATACTTTAAGGCAGGGTGACTTGTCAACCATACCAGCAAAAACCATTCTCTGCTACAATCGTTTTTGATCTTCCATTCTTCTCAGTTTACTGGTTTATAAAGCTGATTTTATCAATAAAATTATGAAATATCTCTGGTCTCCCTGGCGCATGAAATATATACAAGCTCATAAAAATGAAGAGGGCTGTGTCTTTTGCACAATTCAAAAGATGCCCGATAATAAAGAAAATCTGATCGTTGTCCGAGGCGAGCTATCCTATGTGGTCATGAATCGTTATCCCTATACAAGCGGACATATTCTTGTAATTCCATATATTCACAAACCCAATCTCGAAGTTCTAAACGCGGATACTCGCGCTGAAATGATGGAACTGGTCACTCAATCAATGAGGGTCCTGCGCAGCATCTATCGCCCACAGGGATTTAATATGGGCGCAAATATCGGTGAAGCCGCTGGCGCAGGGATTGCTCCCCATGTTCACCTGCATGTTGTGCCGCGCTGGTCGGGAGACACAAATTTCATGTCTTCGCTTGGAGAAACACGCGTCCTGCCCGAGGCGCTGGAAGAAACATACCAGCGCATTAAAGAGGCTTGGGGAAAAGAATAGCCAGTTTAAGGGTAGCAGATTATGAAATCATCAAAAATATTCTTTTTATCTATTACCCTCCTTCTTATAGGAATGTCATTTTCTGGCTGTACTAAAAAGAGGGAAACTGCAAGTTCTTCCATTCCATTAAGAGAAACTTCGCATACTGCAACACCAACCCCCACGCCAACATTCACTCCAATTCCGCAGCCAATTGGAACTACTGTCAGCTTTGGCCCAAATCAGGAGGATTTTCCAGAAGGTATCAATCCTCTCACTGGGCTTTCTGTTTCCGATCCATCTTTATTGGAAGAGCCGGCCTTACTCATTTCGGTGCCGCATTTTCCGATTAGCGCCCGGCCACAATCGGGGTTGTCATTTTCTCCCTGGGTTTTTGAGTTCCTGATCGGTGAGGGCACAACACGCTTATTGGCCGTCTTTTATGGAGAGCAGCCCTTTGAGGAAAAGGCTCTCGTTGGGGATTGCGAAATTCGTACCGAACCCTTTTCCCACAATGGGGAGATCCTGGGCAATTTTGTGTGGCTCGATAAAAACGGGGATGGCATCCAAAATGCCGGTGAGCCAGGCGTAGGCGGCGTTTGCGTTAATCTCTATAATTCAAATGGCGAACTCATCCAGGAAACCAGCACTGATTCAAATGGTTATTACGGATTCGCCGTGGAGAAAGGGGAAACCTATCAGATCGAATTCATCCCTCCTGAGAAAATGGATTTCTCCCCGGCTAATCTTGGCGACGATAAATTGGATAGTGATGCCGATCCCCTCAGCGGGATGACGGGCTTGCTGCCGATTATGAATGATTATTTTCTGGTAGATGCAGGCTTGATGCCACCCCCAAACCAGACCTCGATCCTGCCTGGGGGGAAAGTTGGGCCAATCCGGTCTGGACGTTTGCTCTATATTCACATCCAGAATTTTTTCCAAAATAGCTGCCTGATCATCTCTGGTGCAACGAGGGAGATAATAGACAAACTTCCAATTTGCTCACAGGTGCATAATACGGAAAACGGGGCAGGTTCTCTGCTCGAAATTAAACGCATGATAACCATTTCAGAGAAAAATGCCATCAACAGAGGGAGTCATTTTAACTACGCCAGCAATTTATTTGCAGAACTTCCGCCTGCAGGAGGAGTTCCCGCAGATCAGGTAGATATATTTGTCTCCTCCGTTAATCAGACAAAATGGATCTATGATCCACTTTCGAAGAGTTGGGCACGCTATGTAGATAATGCCAGCGAAGAAACTGTTTTTCATCGAGATATTGATAAGTTGACCGGACGTGAGCTATCTTTTGAAAATCTAATTGTCCTTTTTGTCGAGCATGAGGTGTTAGCTACGCGCATCGCTGATATGCATATGGAATTGGGTATGCTTGAAAAAGGGATTCTTTTCCGAGATGGGCAGAAGTATGAGATCAAGTGGAGTACCCGCACGACTGACTACGAAAGATCGACAGGATTTCGACGCCCACCTGCTTTTCAGGATTTGGAGGGAAATCCGATCGCTTTACACCCCGGCCACACGTGGATTTTGATCGCAACGCCCTATAGCTCAGTCACTGAACTCAATACACACCAATGGAAGGTACGTATTTTTTCTCCTCCCGGGTTTGGGGAGTATTAAGCAAAAGCTGGTTTTCAAGTACAATATTTTCAAGATGTATCCTGTGAAATTATCGAAAAAATGCTTTCTAGGCATTCTTATTCTTTTGGGAATGCTATCATTTTCTGGCTGCATCAGCACATCAACTGTTGAAGGAACACCCACGGCAACAAAGACAATACCCCTCTTGGCAACAGCCACATCCGCCCCAACGCAAACGCCAACCATAACGATCACACCGACACCACAGCCACGATTGACGCCAGTTAGCCATGGCCCTGAAATTGAGAATTTCCCATCTGGTTATAACCCTTTAACCGGTCGCGCTGTTCAGGATCCCACCCTGCTTGATCTGCCAGCAGTGCTGGTCTCGATCAGTAATATTCCGGTCTCTGCACGTCCACAGGCAGGGCCAGGATTTGCTCCCTGGATTTTTGAATATTATATCGGCGAGGCCACCACCCGCTTCTTGGGCGTCTTCTATGGCGATTATCCCCGTCGTATTCAAAACGTCACCGGAAGCTGCCCGGTTAGGGAAACTATATTCACCCCAGCAGAAAACTGGGTCGGCAATCGGGTCTGGCTTGATGAGAATCTGGATGGCGTACAAAATGCCTGGGAGGCCGGTGTGGGTGGGATCTGTGTCCATCTCTACAATGCAGACAGCGCAGAAATTGTCCAAAGCACATCCACAAATTCAAATGGCTTTTATGCCTTTGATATTCCGGCAAATGAAAACAGCTATTTTATCGAATTTGTTGGGACAAAAAATTTCGAGTTTACCCATCCAAATATTGGAAATGACGATCAGGATAGCGATGCGGAATTAACCACCGGAAGAACAAAATCCTTCAGACAATCTTCCGCCGATTCATCCTGGGACGCAGGCCTGCTCCTGCTGGAAAAGCCAGTTGCGACCCCCAGTCCCGTCGTTACCGGTACACCCCCGGCCTGGTACCTGCCTCTTGAAGCCTATGTGGGCCCGATCCGTTCCGGGCGGCTGACATACGACAATATCAACAAAATGTTCACCAATAGCTGTCTGGTCTTCGCCGGTGCGCCAGCCGACATTCTCGCCCAGCTCAATCCCTGCAGAATTGTTTATGGTGTGGATACGTCCACGCCAAATAGCGCCCTCCTGCCGGTTGAAGAGATGCGAAAATTGGCTGAGGAGAATAAGGTTGACGGACAGAAAGTCAACTATGCTGGAAATCTATTTAGCGAGAGCCTGCCCAATATCGCGGGCGACCCGGCAACAACTATTTCTGTCTATTATCACAAGATCAGCCAATCCGCCTGGCGATATGATCCGATTTCACAATCCTATTTGCGTTATACAGATAACGCCGACGGAACGGGGATTTTTCATCCTGCCACTGACCGCCTGAGCGGGAGGCAGCAGTTTTTTGAGAATGTGATCGTTTTGCAGGCAGAACATGCCGTATTTCGGCATAATCAGTTGGAAATTGATCTGAGCATGAGCCAAAAGGGCTTTGCTTATCTCTTCCGTGATGGGATGGTCAGAAAAATCTACTGGTCTACTGCCAACCGGGAATGGGAGCAGAAAAACGGACTTTTACGCCCAATCCATTTTGAAGATATTGATAAAAATCCAATTGCCTTACACCCTGGTCGGACCTGGATTCATCTGGTCACACCAGCTTCGACCATCAAGGAAGAAGAAAATGGTGAGTGGCAAGTAATATTCATCCAACCCTTTGACCCATCTCCAAACTAAGAGGGGTGCGACGTACCCTCCTCCAGCCCTGCACGCCTAAATAATATGACTTTTTGGTTTCCAGAAAAGGTCTATTGACAATTGTTCATAATCCAAAAATCTTATAAACTTCTATAGTATCAACATAACTTGAAGGAGATAATAGATGACCAAAGAGAACGAACCCGTTATTCTGAGTGCAGCCCGGACGCCAATCGCACGCTTTCAAGGTGCATTAAAAGGGATTGACGCGCCCAAACTTGGCGCAGTAGCGATCAAAGCTGCTGTTGAACGTGCAGGTATCCCTGATCTGGCAGAGATCGACGAAGTTTTTATGGGCAACGTGGTAACCGCAGGGGTAGGTCAGGCTCCTGCCCGCCAGGCCAGCTACTTTGCCGGATTGCCTGAATCTGTCGGCGCAACCGCCGTAAACAAGGTCTGCGGATCGGGGTTGAAAGCGATCATCTTCGGCGCACAGGCGATCAGAGCAGGGGATGGACAGCTCTTTGTCAGCGGCGGGATGGAATCGATGACCCGCGCTCCCTTCCTTGTCCCCGGTCGAACGGGTGAACTCCGCTATGGTCACGTCGATCTGAAAGATTCCCTGCTCCACGATGGACTCTGGGATCCCTTTGAAGAATGGCAAATGGGGGACGCAGCTGACTATATTGCGGGTGAATACGAGGTTACCCGCGAGGCAATGGATCAGTATTCTGCGGAAAGCCAGCAAAAAGCTATCGCCGCGATCGAGGCAGGAAAATTCAAGAATGAGATCGTACCGGTTGAAGTTCCAGGTCGCAAGGGCAAAGTAACCATTTTCGACACCGACGAAGGCCCCCGCCCAGGTACGACTGTTGAAGCATTGGCAAAACTGCGTCCGGTTTTCAGTAAAGATGGAAAAACCACGGCTGGGAACGCGTCCACCTTGAATGATGGTGCCGCCGCTGTGGTCGTCTCAAGCCGCGCTTACGCTGAAGCCAAGGGCCTGAAACCGATGGCACGGATCGTCTCTTACGGTCATGCTGCAGTCCATCCAAAACGCCTTTTCGCAGCGCCTGCACAGGCGATCCCAAAAGTTCTCGCCAAAGCTGGTTGGACTTTGACCGATGTTGATCTGATCGAATTGAATGAAGCTTTCTCCGCTCAATGTCTCGCGAATGGCTACGAATTGGCGGATCAAGGTTGGGATTGGGAGAAAGTCAACGTAAACGGTGGCGGGATTTCCCTCGGTCACCCGATCGGTGCCTCAGGTGCGCGGATCGTAGCCACCCTGATCTATGCCCTCAAGGATCGCGGTCTCAAACGCGGTCTGGCATGCCTCTGTCTTGGCGGCGGCGAAGCCGTGGCGATGACGATTGAACTGGAAGACTAAGAACCTATCCTAAAATTCTTTTGTAGTAAACGCTTCAGCCGTAAAGAGCGACTAAAGTCGCCACTACGGAATATTTTTAGGATGGACACTAAGTGGATTAGGATAAATATGGATATCAAAAATATCTTTATCGTTGGCGCGGGGACCATGGGGAATGGGATCGCTCAAACTGCCGCAGTTTCCGGATATACCGTCACCTGCATGGACGTTCAACCTGCTGCCCTTGAAAAGGCACAGGCTGTCATTACGAAATCTACCGCCAAACTGCTCTCCAAAAATCGGATCACCGAGGAGCAAAAGGCCGCTGCCGATGCGATCAACTTTGTCAGCAATATGGATACCATCGGCGAAGCGGATCTGGTCGTCGAGGCCGCGACAGAGAATCCCGACCTGAAATTCAGGATTTTCAAGGAAATGGATGAAAAGGCCCGCCCTGACGCGATCCTGGCGACAAATACATCTTCGATCAGCATCACAAAGATCGCAGCGGTCACCTCCCGCCCGGAAAAGGTGATCGGGATGCACTTCATGAACCCTGTTCCGCTGATGAAGTTGGTGGAGGTCATTCGGGGGATCGCAACCAGCGATGAGGTAACGGAGACCATCCTCCAGGCGTGCGAAGCGATGGGCAAAACCCCGGTCGAGGCAAACGATTCACCGGGATTCATCTCCAATCGCATTCTCTGCCCGATGATCAATGAGGCTGTTTTCGCTTTACAGGAAAATGTGGGCACACCCGAAGCAATTGACGAAGTGATGAAACTTGGGATGAATCATCCCATGGGGCCGCTCGCCCTTGGTGATCTGATCGGCCTGGATGTGGTATTCTTCGTCATGGAGGTGCTCCAGCATGATCTTGGCGAGGATAAATATCGCCCGGCTTATCTCCTCCGCAAAATGGTGGATGCCGGCTATCTGGGACGCAAGACGGGGAGAGGGTTTTACAAATACTAGATTTCAGCGATCAGGCATCAGACTTCAGTTTTCTCTGATGTCTAACAGCCGAAGTCTCCCGATAACAAAACTGTAGGCAACTATCCACAATGGTAATGCCGTAATCATCAGCCTGTCGCCCTGATCGGCTGAAACGCCTGTAGCTAAAATCTGAATTATGAAGGTGAGGTAAATAATCCAAACTGCCTTCCATTTGCCCTTGTAATTGAAAAGTAAAAAATAGCCCATTAATGGCAACATAAGCAAATGCAGATAGAAATGCCATTTGTTAAGAGTCATAATGGCGACATTCATAGAATTATCTTTGTCGATAATCACATAAGAATCGGCGAGTAAACCTTCTGCGACAAGATTATTGAAATAAGTCGTGAATGTAAGTTGCTTGTGGTCAAGAAAATAGGCGATTTCTTCTTCCCGTGACCAAGTTTCCACAATGGGAGCAACCTCATGCAGGTCCGCTATGCCTTCGGCGCGAGCGTAGACACGCGTCAGCATCCAGTATTTGAGGGTATGCCCCGCTACATCGGAAACGGTCGCATATCCCAAAATCTGCCATGTGATGAGAAATTGAATCCACAAAGGAAATAGTGCAAGGATAATCTTCCCCCAAAAGCGCAAAATGTGCCATTTTTTAAAAGACTTAATCAGGCTGAAGATCAATAAAGCTGCAAGCTGGAGTTGATAGGTTGGCTTTGTAACAACCAAAAGGCACATTAGGAAAAGCAACCAGTAATCAGAATTCTCTTCATTGGAATGTTTTGAGAACAAAAAAAAGACCAGGATGGATAAAAGGAAAATATTAAAAACTTCCGTCATCCCATGGAAAGTTAATGCTATCGGAGAAGGATGCGTCCAAAAAATACCTGTTGTCAACATTGCCAACCAGATTTTTCCCGTTGCGCGCACCAGGGTTAAAAAGATAAAGGAAATAGATAAAAGCCAGAAAACAAATTGCAATACCCACAAACCAAAATCAGGAAAAGAAGGGATGATTAAACGTAAAAAACCAACTATTAGCGGATATAACCAAGGGCGACGGTTCAAACCATGCACCTCTGACCTGCCAAAGAAATAATCTCCAGAATCTCGATAATCTCTCGCATCAGATGCCCACCACATATTATTGTCCATCTTCTCTCTGTTAATGCCAATATGGGTTATTTCAGCAAAAGTTTGAGGAATTGCCCAGGCAAAATAATAGATTGTCGCAGCAACCAATATTATCCCCAATGCAACCAAAAGACGATGATTTTCTTTGATCACGCCCCAAAGCTGTTTCATTCTTTTTCCCATTCACTCTCCAGCAAATGTAGTTCCCCCTCAGGGGCAATATTTTTGATTATTTGTCTACAGGAAATTTCATAGTATTCCCTGCATCATTGCTGCCACAGCCTGATAAACAGGTGACTCGTCACCCAATTCTACCAGCGGGCGTCCGCTGTATTCGAATTCCATCAGATCGTTATTTGAGGGTACGGTACCCAGGAAATTCACATCCATCGCATTAACCTTCTCCATCAGCGGAGCGGGCAAATCCCCGACAACCCGATTAAGGATCAAATGAATATTTTCCACGTTAATGCCAAGGTCAGGCACCATTGCGGCAATTCGCTCTGTGGCCACAATCCCTCGTTGGGTGGGATCGCTGACCATCAGCAGGTGATCCACATCCCGGGTTGTGCGGCGGCTGAGATGCTCCATCCCGGCCTCATTATCAATGATGACATAGCGATAACTCTTGCTGATACTATCCACTACCTCTCGCAGGCTATGATTGACCGCACAATAACATCCCGCGCCTTCAGGGCGCCCCATCGCGATCAGATCAAAACGATCGCCCTCAGAGAGGGATGAACGGACCTCATAATCCAGATAATCCTGTTTGCTCGACCCGCCTGGCATCGTCCCCATGGCCGCACCAGTTTGCAGTAGCGATTTTTGGACTTCTGCCAGCATCCCCTCCCGAATATCGCCCACAGTCCATTCCAGGTCGAGACCCAGCACCATATTCAGATTGCTGCTCGGGTCGGCATCAATTGCCATAATGGCGCCATCCTGGTTTTGAGCCAGATATTTGATCACCATCCCCGCAATCGTGGTTTTACCCACCCCACCTTTTCCGGCCAATGCAATTGTTGTTGTCATAGAATTCTCCAATAAAATTTTGGATCCATTTTTTTACTCACTTTTCGAAGGGTTCTCCCCCAGTTTACGGGGGGAGCTAGAGGGGGGCGTTAAAAGCCCCCACCTGGCCTCCCCCGCAAGCGGGGGAGGAATTATTTCTCAAATCAATTTCTTTACCATCTCTTCAACAGCGATTTTCAACACTGGAACATGATCGTAAACAGGAATTCCCAACCTGTCGGCCTCCTGGACCTTCAAGTCTGCGGGAAGAAATCCCAACACTGGAATTCCAGGTGATCCCGCTTCCAAAAAGCTGGATTCGTCCTCATTCCTGACCTTGTTCCCGACTAACCACAGACGCTCCAGGCCAATATCATTGGCAAGTTTCTTGATCTGACGCGCAGTACCCAAAGAGCGTCGGGTTGGCTCAACGACAATGATCATTGCCTCAACAAAATCGACCGTAGCACGTCCCAGATGCTCCACCCCAGCGTACATATCCATGATAAGGATATCCTCATCACGGAACATCAGGTGGGTAAAGAGGGTTTTCAGCATCGCCGCTTCCGGGCAGATACAACCTGATCCGCCCAGATCCACCGAACCCATTTCCAGGAGGCGAACATTCCTGTGGGTAACGCTGAAGCGATCCGGGATATCATCCACGCGTGGATTAATGGTAAAGAAACCACCGGTCGTACCGGGTTTGGCACCAGTTCGCTCTTCGATCAATTCTTCCATCTCGACGATAGGCTTAAGCTTTGCCAATTTCTCATCAGGGAAGCCGAGGGCCCCGGATAAACAAGGGGAGGGGTCTGCATCCACTGCCAGCACATCCCGCCCCATATCAGCGTAGGCTTGCGCCAGTAGAGCTGAGAGGGTGGTTTTACCAACGCCACCTTTACCGCTAATTGCAAGTTTCATAGTTATCTCCGGACGATTATATTTATTAGACTTCTTGCAAAAGTCTTTTTCCACTATGCTCCCTGCGCCGTCCTCGGCGCAGGCTCTCCTATTACCGCCGCCGAGGACGGCGGCTAGAGCACTTATGCAAGAGGTCTATTCTTTTGCTCGAATCAATTGCTTTGCCAGGTTACTGCCTAAAATGGCATAGGCATCCGTGACCAAATAATGATGGGCATTGGCGTCAAAAAGCATGCGATAGGAAGAGGAGAAATCTTCATCTCCTAACCAACAAACCACCATTATCGGAACAAAAGGTAATATTTGATATGAGAAGGCTGCGTTCCCAAAGGCTTCGCGCCTCCCGCCAATTTTCTCGTTGGCCCTGATAAAGGCTTCCAGATCATCTCCAAAAACATTCAGCAATTCGTTTCCTGAATAACCCTGAAAAGCCTGGGCGTAGAACATCCCGCCGGGGATCTGATTGAAGGAAATCCACTCTCCAGCGATTGGAGAACCTGTGGAGATATCAAAATAATAGGCCAGCATGGTCATATCAAAAGAATTCAGTTCTTCTCCAGTATCCGCGTATTTGCCAATAAAATCTGGAAAACTGATCACTACCTCCCTTGACCAAAAGGGCAGTTGAATCTCAGAAATCGCCTCACCTGTAGATGAGTAGATTGCACCTGTTCGGGTGGCTAAAACTTCAGGGTCTTTAGCCTGCAATTTCTCTCGGATCTCGCCAACCCGATCTCCCAATGGATTAGGCGAATCACCAAGCAACCAGTCTTTTTTGCCCATGGAAATTCCTCGATGGTCAGTTAAATTTTCAAGGGACCACAGCATCTGCGATCCCTTGAATTATATCAACCAGCTAATTATTCTTTATGCGACAGCCTTTACCTTGGCGGGATCAGCTTTAGGTTCGGGAGCCACAAAATCTGGCGGTAGCAAGCCTGCTTCAGTGACGAGGCGCGGGACAATATCTTCCCAACCCACAGCCATCACGTGGATGCCATTGACGCCTTCCTTATTGCGAATGGACTCGATCAATTCCAATGCGATCTCAAAACCGACTTCGGCTTCACCATCAGGTCCAGCAGCTTCCATGCGTTTGAGCAGCTTCTCTGGAATAAAGACGCCGGGCACGTCATAGTGCATATATTGTGCCATCTTTAGGGTTTTCAGCGGAGTGATTCCGATCAGCAAATAAACCTTGTCAAGAATATCGCGCTTGGCTAACTCATTGAGCCAAATTTCCATCCCATCGGGATCGTAAACCAGATTGGTCTGGAAGAATTGTGCCCCTGCATTGATCTTTTTATGCTCACGAATTGCCTGGAATTTGGGCTCTGATGCGAAGGGAGCGGCCGCGGCCCCGAGGAACAATTGCGGAGGGAATTTAATCTCGCGCCCATCAAGATATTTGCCCTCGTCGCGCATACGACGCAGGATCCAGAGCATCTGGACCGAATCGACATCGATAATATCCGAACGTCCCAAGGGAGAGGGACCCATCTGAGAGCTATCACCAGAGAGGCAGAGCACATTTCGAATACCAAGAGCGCTCGCCCCAATTATTTCAGCCTGTAATCCAGTGCGTGTACGATCACGGGCAGCAATCTGCAAGACCGGTTCAGCCCCGTTCTCGAGCGCCAATTTGCTGCACGCTATACTCGACATGCGTGGCGTTGCCGAAGGGCAATCTGTAAAGTTGACTGCCGCCACGTAAGGACTGATCATCTGAGTATTTCTAACAAGCTTGCCAGTGGCCGCGCTCACGGGGGGGGCTACTTCTGAGGTGACTACAAATTCTCCGGCTCGTAAGCGACGTTCCAATTCTGACATCGGTTCATCATAAGCTGGAGGATGATATTTTGCATCACCTTCCCACCAATCCGGCTGGCGAACGGGGCGAAAAACTGAATCCCAGGTCACGGTGCGAGTAGCCGCATCTTTGGAAAGCATCCCTTTGACTACCCTCCCCGTGCCCACTTTCTTTACCTGTCTGGTTACATCGCCCCAGGTCTCAGTGCCGGTTTTTTCCCAATCCAGGGGGGGCAGCACTTCCAGCAGCATTTCTTCGCGCCCCATCTTAAAGGAACGCTCATAGATCTTGTACCACATGCAGGGACGGGTATTATCTACATAGCAAAACTCTTCAGTCGAACCACCACAGGGGCCGTTACGGGCGCCTTTAGGGCATTCCATTGGGCAAATGAAAGCCGTTTCCTGCAAAAGACAGTTACCGCACATGCGACAGCCAAAAAGTGGACCCTTGATGGCTTTTTCAAGGGATGCGAGCAACCTTCGATTAAGTGGTTCCTTTTTGAATGGCAGGTACGGGGGCTGCCAGCGACGTCCAGGGGTAAAGATGGGCATGGTATTCTCCTAATCTACTTCAGCGAATTGTAATGTATATCATATTCATTGTATAACCTTGTTTATGCAGAGAATTTTTGTGGTTTATCTGCACCTATTTCACTTACTTTATTGTTCCAAATAAGAATCTGCGTAAATAACCTTGTTAAGAAGAATTTGAACAGTCTTCCAGACAGCAGCCTGCTTGGGATCGCTCATATCAACACCATCAGGAGTGGGCGCTTCCATGGCTGCAACATGATCGTGGATCTTGAGATAAAGTTTATTTAGCGAGGTGCTCTCATCGCGGTTTTCAACGATGCGGATCACATCCATAAGTTCTGTCTCCAGCGGATTTGCGATCATCATTTGGAGACCGGCTCCCATGACCATTGCACAGTAAACGCTGTTGATCAGCGGTCGATTGGCAGTTGGAACAGCATTGGAAACGTTGGAAAGCCCAATCGAGATCGCAGGGGGCGGATCCCAGGCAAATTGGATCGTACGAACGGCCTCGATCAATTCAGGGCAAAATTCCTGGCAACCTGAAACGGTCAAAACCAAGGGATCAATGATCAGGTCTTCAATAGGGAAATCCAATTCCAGGCAGCGAGGGATCAGTTTTTCAAGGGCAATATTAACCCGATCATCTGAGGCAACCGGAATTCCACTTTTTTCCATTGTCAAAGCGATCAGTTTCGCATTGTATTTCTTCGCCAGTTCCGGCACTTTTTCCAGACGCTCTGCTTCGGCTGAGGTGGAATTCAGGATAGGCTGGGCCTTGGTAACAGTCTTCAGGGCAGCTTCCATCCCGTTGACATTGGTGGTATCAATGCATAAAGGAACATCAACCACCTCTTCAACTGTCTTCACCATCCAGGGAAAAACTTCCTCCCAGTCTTTCTTGCGAGGGCCGAGATTCAAGTCAACGCATTGCGCGCCGGCCTCAACCTGCTTGATGGCTGCTGTTTTAAAATATTCACCGTCCCGATTTATTAATGCCTCTTTGACTGCGGGGGAAATGATGTGGATATTCTCTCCAATGATATACATTTGGTCTCCTTTTTATACTCGCATACACAGGATATGCAGGTTGGTTTATTTTTCTTCCATCATTTTTGCCACAGATGGGAACAAAGTCATATCTGTATGCGGCAAGAAGAGCGCCGACATAAATGCATCATAGAATTTATTATCGGCAGATAATTCAATATAAGTCATTTTAGTAGCAATCTCTGTAATTCGGTTGCGTACCTGATCGTCAATCAACGCCAGATAAGAGCCTTGCACGGAGGTATTTCCCAAGAACTGGAATTTCTCCCAGGGCAGATCAGGCAGCAATCCAATTTCAATGGCCTTTTCGACATTGATATATTTTCCAAATGATCCACCCACCAAAACCTGTTCGGCCATATCCAGGGTTACCCCAACATTTTCAGCCAGGACAGCAAAACCAGCGTAGATGGCGGCCTTGGCTCGCAGAAGGTTATCGATATCAACATTGGTAATGACAATATCTTTACCAGTACTGGATTTAGCGGCCCAGGCGACAACATACTCTCCGCCATGTTCACCTTCTCGTGTGCGTGGGGTTGATAGTTTTGTGTTAACTTTGCCTCCCTTATCAACCACGCCAGTTAGGAACATCTCGGCCAGGAGGGAGATCAAACCGCTGCCGCACAAACCTTTAGGCTTGCTACCGCCAATTACCCTGTAGGTCGGCTCATGCGTTTGATCGTTAACCCAAACTTCCTCGATGGCGCCCTTGGTTGCGCGCATCCCGTCTAAAACACCGGAACCTTCAAAAGCGGGACCCGCTGAACAGGCGCAGGTTACGAGCCAATCCTTCGATCCGAGAACGATCTCACCATTGGTGCCAACATCCAGAAAGAGGATCATCTCTTCCGAATCGATCATTCCCGAGGAAAGCACACCAGCGCTGATATCTGCACCCACATAGCTGGCAACACCCGGCAGGCAATCAACAATAGCCTGGGGGTGAATTGCTAATCCAACGTCGGTCGCATCCAGGGTGGGGATTTGATTGATTGCAGTCACAAATGGTGATAGACGAATGCTTGCTGCAGGAATCCCCAGTAAAAGATGCATCATCGTGCTATTGCCAGCAATGGTTGCCTTGACAATTTCATCAGGGCTGGCTTTCAATCTCTTGCACGCTTGAACCAGCAAATTATTGATCGTATCCACAACCAGGTCACGCATTTTTTCACTGCCACCCTCCTTGCCAGCGACAATGATGCGGGAGATCACATCCTCACCACGCGAAATTTGTTGATTATATTCAGCAACCTGTGCCTTTACTTCTCCTGTGAGCAAGTCAACCATCCAAACCGAGACTGTGGTCGTGCCAATATCGATCGCTACCCCCCAAAGCGGCGTATCATCTTCTATATGCCCGGGTAGCAAAGCCAGCAATTGAGCCGGGCAATCGGGGCAATCCCAGGTTTTCGCATTGAGCGTTGCCGTAACCTGCCAATCCATTTCCCGAAGAGTTGCGCCGATATTTCGGATTAATTCCAAAGAGGCTTGTAGCTGTGTCACGCC
>NZ_CEYOSI010000015.1:25676-29188 GCF_982879505.1 Candidatus Desulfolinea nitratireducens | reverse complement strand
TTTATAATTAAATCAATAAAGATAATTTAATATGCTCAGAACTCATAAAAAATACGGAAGATCATGTGGAAAAAAAACAATAATATCGCCCCTGGAAGTGGCTTCAACTTGACACATTCCTCCCCCTGTGCTAAATTTGAAAAACAGATTTTGTGAGGTAATATACATACTATGGCATAAAAAACACCATAGTTTTTCTGGAGGGTTCTATTGGCCCAATCGCGTACAAAAATAATGGTTGATCGCTTGCGTGAAATGCAAGCATCATCCCCCGATATCGAAGCGTCAGCGATTGTTAGTGTAGATGGACTGAGTATCGCGTCTGCTCTACCGCAAGAAATCGAAGAAGATCGCGTTTCTGCAATGTCAGCGGCAATGCTTTCATTGGGGGAGCGGATTGCTAGCGAGCTCGGCCGTGGGGGTTTGGAGCAAGTGTATATAAAGGGCGAAAACGGCTTTGTTGTTCTGATGGCTATTGGAGAGGAAGCAGTTCTTACAGCTTTGGCAAGTGAGAAAGCCAAATTAGGATTGATATTCCTTGATATGCGTCGCGCAGTTGAAGATCTCGGAAAATTGATTTAATGGAGCCAGCATGAGTCCTCTTGAACAAAGTGATTATTTTTACCCCAATAAATTTGGCCTGATTGCGATTAAGGCCCTGGAAGATGTCATGGGAAGAAATGGCCTGAACGCCATTCTTAATCTGGCTGGCTTAACGCATTATATTGACGGATACCCGCCTGATAACCTGGAAAAAGCTTTTAATTTTATAGAATTCTCTGCCCTGGGAGTTGCCTTGGAAGAAATGTACGGTCCACGTGGAGGGAGAGGGCTGGCCCTGCGCGCTGGTAGAGCAACCTTCTCTGATGCGCTTAAGGATTTTGGTGCCCTGGCAGGTGTTGGTGATTTGGCCTTTAAGGTTCTGCCATTACAAGCCAAACTTCGCATAGGCCTCCCTTCGATGGCAAAAATTTTCTCTCAGGTCAGCGATCAACATAGCACAGTAGAAGAAAAAGATGCAGAATTTATTTATACCATCCATAAATGTCCGGTTTGCTGGGGGCGATCTGGCTTGGATAAACCGGTCTGCTTTTTCGCCACAGGTCTCCTCCAGGAGGGCCTAAAGTGGATATCTGGTGGCCATGAATTTCGCGTAAATGAAGCGCGTTGTCATGCCATGGGCGATGAAGTTTGTGAGTTTGTCATTCAAAAAGAACCCTTAGCTACCTAAGCGCTGGCCCAAAGTGGCAGATAAAAAATCAAAGATATTGATAGTTGAAGATGATCTTGATGTTGCCGAGATGCTGAATGCTTATTTGGGTGTTCAAGGATATCAGGTTCTTGCTGCCAATTTTGGCGAAAATGGTGTTCGTTTGTGTATAGAAGAACGCCCAGATTTGGTCATCCTTGATATCCGCCTTCCTGATATTGATGGATACGAAGTCGCTCGCCGCTTAAGGAGTGATCGTCGCACAAAGAATATCCCCATCATCTTTTTAACTGAAAAACGGGATCGTGCCGATCGCTTGCAGGGTCTCGAATTGGGGGCAGATGATTATATTACCAAACCCTTTGACATTCAGGAGCTGCGCCTTCGCGTTCGAAATTCGCTTGAACGTTTGGGACAAAACTTTATGATCAATTCCGTCAGTGGTTATCCTGAAGGAGCTTTGGTAGATGAACGTCTTGAAGAATGTCTCCAAAAAAAAGATCAGGCCCTCTTATTAATTTCACTTGAAAACCTCGAAACTTTCAGGGAACGCTATGGATTTGTTGCCTCTGATGATGTCTTGCGTGCTGTCAGCTTAATGATCCATACTGCCATTCAGGAAGTTGGTAGTGCGGAGGGTTTCCTGGGGCATCTGTCCGCAACAGATTTTATTATCGTGATCCCCCCTGATAAGATTACAGCCTTGGCAGGGCGTATCGCGAATCGTCTCGAGGAATCTCTCGGTTACTTTTATCCTATGAGAGATCGAGAAGAAGCGGTCAATTGGCCTGATCGACTTGCGATTAAAACAGCTCAGATCGATCCCGATGCTGCCGTATTTCAATCTCTTGATGAACTAAAAAAAGAACTTTTATATCTGAAAAAATAGGAAAGAATTTGCGAATAATAGTAATAATACCCACATATGACGAAGCGGAGAACCTGCCCAAATTGGTCTCCGCTTTATTTTCTTTACCCCTTGACCTTCGAATTTTGGTTGTTGACGATAAAAGCCCGGATGGAACAGGCGATATAGCGGATGCCTTGGCAACTGAAAATCCTGGCAAAGTGGATGTTTTGCATCGTGAGGGGAAACTCGGACTCCGAACTGCGTATCTGACCGGAATTCAACATGCTCTCGCTACCGATGCAGATGCCATCGCCCAAATGGATGCCGATTTCTCGCATGAGCCTGCCAGGTTGGTGGAAATGGCGGAGCTTCTCAAAACGAAAGAGGTTGTTCTCGGTTCCCGCTATGTTCCCGGTGGCCGTGTGGATATGGACTGGCCCATCTGGCGAAAAGCCCTTTCTGCCTTTGGAAACTTCTATGCCCGCACCATTCTTGGCTTTAAATTAAGGGATGTGACAACAGGCTATCGGCTTTGGCGTCGGGAAACCTTGGAGGGGATGCCGCTTGACCGGATCCAGTCGAACGGTTACGTTTTCCTTGTTGAAATGGTATATATGGCATATTGCCTGGGGTATCGTTTTGGAGAGGTGCCGATCTACTTTGCAGATCGGCAATGGGGGAAGTCAAAAATGTCTTTCAAAATCCAGCGTGAAGCTGCCTTTAGAATCTGGTTGGTGCGTTGGGGGTATCGTGACTTGAGGGCAAAGAGATATTCTGCACGCGTAAAGCAATAAATCCAATTATCTGATCTCAATCCATTTCTTGGTCAATCCCCCCCATTCTTTTAAGGTTAATGTTTCTGCCCGACGAGGATCAATTTCGACTGCATGAAGCAGGTCTTCAACTTCTGTGGTTGAAATCCGCAACCCTCCTGCAAGAGCGTTGCGGAGCGTTTTTCTTTTCTGGCTGTACCCTGCTTTGGCGAGACGAAAGAAATCATCCAATAAATGAGTGGGGATGCGCGGCTCGTTATATAACTCAATCTGGATGACGGCCGAATCCACCTTTGGGGGCGGGTAGAATGCTCCGGCAGGAATATTGGCAGCGATCTCTGGTTTCCCATAGACTTGCACGCTTAACGCCAGCAGGCTCATTTTCTTTCCCTCCTCTGCGCAAATTCGTTTGGCGACTTCCTTTTGAATAGTTAAGACCATGCTGCGCGGGCGAGGATCATTTGCCAGCAGGTGACGGAGCAGGGCAGAGGTGATGTAGTAAGGAATATTGGCGACGACCAGATACTCTGGTGCATTAATGATCTCTGAAGGTGAGATCTTGAGCATATCGCCCTGGATCACGGTAATATTCGCGTAACCAGAAAGAGAGGCCTTTAGCGGTGGGATCAAATCCCCGTCAATTTCTACAGCAAGCACCTCTTTTGCTGCTGCTGCAAGA
>NZ_CEYOSI010000015.1:0-25666 GCF_982879505.1 Candidatus Desulfolinea nitratireducens | reverse complement strand
GGACCGATCTCGAGGACAGTATCCTTCTCGGTCACACCGGCGATGCGAACGATCTTATCCAGAATGGCTGGATCCTGAAGGAAATTTTGGCCCAGCTTTTTCTTGGGACGTAGTCCATATTCCCGCAAAAGGGCGGCGGTATTGAGGGGAGGAATTGTTGAAGATGACATAGGTATTCTGGACCTGAGAAAAAAACAATCACAACCTTGCCCGAATGGACTCAAAGTTAGAGATAACGCAGTTGAGGCTCTAGCTGGATTTGTAATCCAGCGGCTTCTCATAAACACGGGGATTGCAAATCCCCTCCGAGCCGGAAAAACACTTTTTTTTGTAAGTCCTAATAGTTTATCTCTGAACCACAAAAAGTGCCTTCGCGGCTTTGAGGTAAAAAGGATGAAGTAATGGTCGATCAATCGCAGAAGGATTTAGGGGTGAAACCTGCGGTGCCCGATGATGCGGCTTGTTCGGCAGCAGGCCAATCTCCACGTGCGAAGGCGTCAACATATTCTCGCATCAGAATAAAGTCCACATCCCAGATAAATGTGCGCTCCAAAACAGGATCGTCCACCCGCGTTCCGACAAAGAGATCTTCAGGCCAGTTCAGGAAGACGATATCGGAACCTTTGAGTTGAGTGCCGAGACAGGAAAGCTGGCTGATCTCTTCGGGGCTGAGATCGGTTTGGACATTATCTTTGAAGGCGTTGATGATGCCTGGAATATCGCCAACCACGCTGGAGCTGACGAGTTTATCATAAAGCCCACAAAGGACTTGGTTTTGGGCTTTGACACGGTCAAAAACGCCTGATGGACGCAGACGAGCCAAGAGCAAGGCGTTGTTCCCGTTTAGATAATTGATGCCTGCTGGGAAGACGATATTTCTTTGGTTTTCTGGATTTTCGACATAGCGAGCGTCTACGGCTTGGGGCAGGTCGACGGTGATGCCTCCTACCGCGTCGACAATTTTGATAAAGATCGCCATGTTGATAGCGATGTAATGGTCAGGTTGCGCACCGAAATTATAGGCGAGTGTGCGCGCCATCAATCCGGGACCTTCTCCAGGTCCATCGTAGTATCCCATGCCGGGATTGCCATAAAAATAAGGTTGATTGAGCTTACCGTGTGTAATGCCATCATGATCGGAGATGTCGGGGATTTCTACGTAGAGATCACGCGGTAGGGACATAATCATCACATTTGCGTTGACGAAATCCACCCGCACGAGGCGTATAACATCGGCTAGGCCGTAGAGATAACTGTCCACACGATGTGATGAACCGATTGCAAGGATGGTCATCTCAGTAGGACCACCGCAAAGTGGTGCGGGTGGCGAAGCTGTGGCCATGGGGGCGGGCGCCGTACCGATATTGACAGGTGAGTTATTTTCTCCTGCCAAAACCGTCCATGTCGGGGGGAAGGTGGAAAAAGGAGCAAATGTATTTGTCGGGAGTTGGAGCACGGGTCCAAGAGGCTTTTGCCAGAGCTGGTAAGCGCTTCCGGCGACGAGGGCACACATACAGATGACACCGATGCTCAGAATGAAGAGGATTACCTTTTGTGTGCGTGACATGGCTTTATTTTATCCGGCCTGAACCTGAAAAGATAGCCCTACTCCAATACCCACAGCGTATTTGCAGGCACGGGGGGTAAAAAGTAAACTGTTGTCCAATAAGATTCTCCAGGATATTCGGCATCGGTATAACCGAGGTCTATCCAGTCTCTGTCGGAAAATAAACTCGAATACCCAACATCCTCGATGGTTGCATAGCCATAACCCGGCACATAGACCGCCTGGCCCTGCATAGCGTTATACCAACTCCGCAGCACGGCGATCACGCCGCGCCTGACAGGTTTTCCACTGGCCGTATTCGGATAACAGCGATCCGCGCCAGAATTGCAGGGTGAGTAGGAGGTGGCATACACCTGAATGGCGCGCCAATATTCCAGTTTTTGTCCATCTACCACAGCGGTCTTCAGCACATATTTGGTTCCATAGCCAACAGTTTCATCTTTTGGCTGGCGAACTGTCCGCTCATTTTCAACTTGCCGGGAGATTTCAACCCCATCCTCGTAGCGGACCCGAGATTGAGTGACGACCAACCCTGCTTTGCCTGGGACCAGGATTTCTTCCTGATCGACCTCGACTTCATTCGAGGGAATATATTTGACCTGATAGGGAATGGCCGTTTGCTCAAGTTCGATTTTTTCGACGACGCGAATGATCCGGATCTGCCCGTCGGCGGGCAGCGGTTCAGACTCGGCTGGTTGGCTTGCATCGAGACCAACCAGCGGGATGCCGGCCCCGGCCAATGCCCTGCCAACCTCTTCCTCTGCGGAGCGAATCGAGACGATCTTCCCGTCCACGTGGATGGCAAGCTCCCGTGCCGGTCGGTAGGTGATCTTCAGTTGGTCAGTGGCAGCTCTCCCGGCGGGCGGATCGATGAAATCTGCCGCGTAGAGTTGGATCCCGAGGTCGGAGAGTACCTCCCCCACCGTGAGCGCTGCCGTTTGGATTTCAGCCTCCCCCTGTGGTGTGATCAGGGTCAGCGAAACAGCGCGTCGAATTTGAAGGGTGCAGTTTTTGCAATCCATCGGTGAGGTCGGATCGACAATTTGCCCGTTGACCAGGATCCGATCTGCGGATTTGAAGGGAATTTCCGCCTCAGCGATGATCTCTGCGGGGATGCGGGAAGTTGGCGCAAGAGAGATATGCTCATCGCCATCTATGAGATTAACAGGTTTGCCGGAAAATTGGGTTTGGCAGCCTGCCAGAAGGAGCAAAAGGGGCAGCCAGAAGATATATTTCATGCGGCTATTCTAACGCAAAACGAAAATAGGATTAACCTATTCTCTCTTTTGGGATCAGCTCGCGACCCAGGTGCGTTGGCCCAAAGCGGAAAGAATGAATTCTACAGCCAGGAGCGCAGTCTGATTTTGGAAATCCAGAATGGAATTGATCTCAACCACATCCATACCGACCAGATTATTGGTTTCAGCGACCAGTTCGCAGATCAGGTGCGCCTCGCGGTATGTCAAGCCGCCGGTCACAGGTGTCCCGACTCCCGGTGCATGCCGGGGATCCATCGCATCCATATCAAAGGAGAGATAGATCCCATCTGTATCATGGCTGATCCTTTCTATGGCCTTTTCCATACTTCTCATTAATCCAAGGCGATCGATCTGCTCCATGCTCATCACCATTGCTCCGGCTTGGCGTAAATTTTTTTTTTCGCCCTCGTCGATATCACGGGCTCCGATAATCGCTACATTGGCCGGATCGATGACTGGTGTGGGTTCGTCCCAAAGTTGGACCAATTCAGGCGCACCAAGGCCGCACAGCGCTGCCAGCGGCATCCCGTGGATATTACCAGATGGCGTGGTTTCGGCGGTATTAAAATCAGCGTGGGCATCCACCCATAGTACGCCGATCTTTTTTCCTTTGGCCGCCCCGCGAATGGATCCGAGTGAGAGCGAATGGTCACCCCCCAGTACCAGCGGCAGATTTCCGCTTTTTACACTGGTGGCAACTGCCCCCGCCACGCGTCGTGCCATCGGGACAATGCAATCCAAATACTTGAGATTGGGATCGTTGATCACACATGTTTCAGAAATGGGTACTTCCACATTGCCTTTGTCATCAACAATATGGCCAAGTTTTTCCAAACGGTCTTTTAGCAACGCATACCGAATGGCGCTGGGGCCCATATCTACGCCGCGCCGATCCGCGCCCATGTCGACGGGAACCCCAATGATGTCAATATTCATAATATCCTGTAGAGATGTTAAGTCCCCTCTCCCTGAGGGAGAGGGCGGAGGGTGAGGGCAGTTTAGTAATCTACTAATAAAACAGAATACTTAATCTGGACTTTGCCCATTAAATGGTTTGGGCGAGCCTTTTGTCGCTCTATTGTATGAAAATAACTCGGAAATAGGTAAGGTCGTCCTAAAACTATGACCTGTACCTAATTCATTACCGATTATTCTAGATAGAGAAGCCTACGTCAGCAAAAAGGCCAAAGTCCAGTTAATATCGTATGAATAGATAATTAATCCTCACAGGCACATTCAATCCCGCGTGCTTTTTCGAAAGCCTCTTTTCCTTCGTTAATTGAATAATAGATCAGGACAGCCGCGCCGAGGCTATCTACAAAGCCAAATCCAGTCAGCTCGTAGACCGCGCTGGAAACGAGCAGCGCCACCGACATATACAGGCAAACCAGCGTACAATTTGCATCTGCCAGGATTGGCGCAGAATTAAGTTTGCCTCCCACATCCCGCTTGGCTCGGATCAGCAGCCACATCGTCGCAATCGAGATGATCGCAATGATCAGACCTGCAAGCGTTGTTTCAGGTTTATGTCCCGTAATCAGATTGATGATCACCGTCGCGCCCAATCCCACGGTAAGGATGTAGAAACTGACGCCTGTGATACGCAGCGCAGTGATCTCGAATTGACTGCGTTCGGTATTGGGATTACTACGAATGCGCAGCACCATCGCGATGATGCCCGCGCCAGAGAGGACCTCGATGAAAGAGTCCACGCCGAAGCCAAAGAGGGCCAGGGTTTCATCGGAGACGCCATAATAGATCGCCACTAACCCTTCCAGTAAATTATAGCCAACCGTGATGATCGCCAGCCACAAGGCTCGTTGGTAGAGCTTTTCAGTATTTTCCATTTGCCTATTGTACTGGATTTCTGTATCAGATAACATTACTCCTATTTAGGTGATATACATCACTGGACAAATCAGGTCTGCGCGGTAAAATTTGGCCTGATGAAAACGCGTTACTTTACACCAGAGACGTTATTTGAAAAAGGGCAAGCCATGAAAGACGACCTGGCGCCCTTGTTGCGTGACCAGGGAACCTTTATTCCTGCGAAATCAGCTCTGCTAATTTTGGATATGCAGCGTTATTTTCTGGAGGAGGATTCGCATGCTTATATCCCCAGCGCAGAGGCGATCCTGCCTCGGGTGGATGCGCTGCGCGCGGCATACGTGGACGCTGGCTTGCCCGTCGTGTGGACGCGTCATCTCAACACATCCGCTGACGCGGGGAGCATGTCCCGTTGGTGGCGGGATTTGATCGATGCAAAAAATCCACTTAGCGAGATTCACTCCGCGCTGGACACATCCTCGGGGCTGGTGATTGAGAAGACCCAATATGATGCTTTTTATCAAACCAATCTCGCCGAATATCTGCGTGATCAAAATGTCGAGCAAGTTGTTATTTCAGGCGTAATGACCCATCTCTGCTGCGAGACAACGGCTCGTTCTGCATTTATGCAGGGTTTTGAGGTCTTCTTCTTGATCGACGGAACCGCTACCTATACTGAAGAACATCATCGGGCGACCTTGCTCAATCTGGCCCATGGCTTTGCAAGGCCTGTTTTGTGTGAGGAGATAATTAACACCACAAAGACACAAAATGCACAAAGAAAAACAAATGAATCTTAGTGTTCTTAGTGTCCTTCGTGTTTAGCATTTATGCATAAAATTCGTGTGATTATCATTGGCGCAGGCCCGGCAGGATTAACGACCGCCTTGCAACTAAAACGTTTTGGGATACCCGCTCTCGTATTGGAGGGAAGAGAGATCGGCGGACTTTTACATAATGCCAATCTGGTCGAGAATTACCCTGGCTTTCCACAGGGCGTGACCGGCCCGAAATTGGTGAACTTGCTTAAGAAACAAGTCGAAAGAATTGGCGTGGAAATTCTTCCTGAAAAAGCGCAGAATGTAGAGTATGATAGTGGAAGTTTTGTGGCAAAAACTGATCAGGATGAATACCGCGCTGAGATCGCCGTAATTGCCAGCGGAACAAAAGCTCGTCAGTTTGACAATGGCTTTATTCCTGCGAATGCAAAAAGCCGGGTTTTTTATGAGGTTCGCGACCTGCTTGAGATAACTGATAAAGAAATCATCATCGTGGGCGCAGGTGATGCAGCTTTTGATTACGCGCTGAATCTTGGACAACGGAATCAGGTGAAAATTCTCAATCGCGGAAGAGGAATCAAGGCATTAGGATTATTAGTGGAACGTTCGCAGCAAAATGAAAATATTGCCTATCTTGAAGATGCGCAGCTAAAAGAAGTGACTGTTTCTGAAAACGAGTGTTTAACGGTAAAAGTAGTTCACCGAGAAAAACTTGAGATACTGGAAGCAGATTATCTCATTGGCGCACTTGGCCGTGAACCCAATCTGGATTTTCTCGGAGAATGCATCCAGAAAACAGAAAGAAAACTCGTAGATAGTGGCATCCTGTATTTTATTGGTGATGTGCGTAACGGAATTTACCGTCAAACAGCGATTGCAGCAGGCGATGGTTTGCGCGCAGCAATGCAGATCGATCAACGTTTTAAGGAGAACCGATGAAAGTTATCGCAAAAACCGGCAAAGATGAAATGGCATTTGTTTATATAATTGAGTATGAAAACGGGAAGATGCTCGAATGCGTGGAATCCCTCCAGCCGCCTTTTACACGTGATGAAAAATGGATCTTATTGGTATCGACAATGCACGGCTGCCCGGTGGGATGCAAGATGTGTGACGCCGGTGGCTATTTTCATGGGAAGCCCACCGCTGAAGAAATACTTGACCAGATTGACTATATGATTCGCAATCGATATCCTGACGGACATGTCCCCTCGAAACAATTCAAGATCCAGTTTGCGCGGATGGGCGAACCTGCCTTGAATAATGCTGTTCTGGATGTTTTGGAGGAACTGCCGAAACGCTACGATGCCCCGGGCTTGATGCCCTCGATATCATCTGTTGCGCCAAATGGGACCGATCCGTTTTTTGAGCGCCTGCTTGAGATCAAGAACCGTTTATATCCGGATGGACAATTCCAATTCCAATTTTCGATCCATACAACCGATCAGGAATTACGCGATCAGCTTGTCCCCGTCAAAAAATGGGATTTTGCGAAAATGGCCGCATTTGGCGAACGTTTTTATACGGAAGGTGAGCGCAAGATCACCCTCAACTTTGCGCTTGCGCAAGGGCAACCGCTAGACCCTGAGGTCCTGAAAGAATATTTCTCCCCCGATATTTTCCTGATCAAGATCACGCCCCTCAACCCAACCTATAGAGCGGTTGAAAATCAATTGGAGACCTATATTAATCCTAACGCCGATCTCGGCCAGGATGAGATCGTCTCAGCCCTGGAAGAGGCAGGCTATCAGGTCATCGTCAGCATCGGCGAAGTGGAAGAGAACCTGATCGGCAGCAATTGTGGTCAATATCTGCGTCGTCATATTGAAGCGGAAAATGCGCTCCAAAATGGCTATACCTTTGATCTGGTGGAAAACGAAATCGAGGCTGAGGCTTCAGCCGCAGATTAGAGCGTTTGGATTTTTAACGATTAAGTGGCTGTCATTTTCGAAATGACAGCCACTTTTTATATGATCAATTTTATTGGTTATTTTACCGGGGTAATACTATCCACGGAAATTTCAAGTGGTTCAATCCCTGAATCACCGAGACAGCTACAGGTACTGTCACCAGAATCCAGCGGAGGCATGCTGCTTCCGGAATACCCATTTTGTACACAAAAATCAATGCAAATCTCTCCATCTGATTTTGGCCCTACGTTGCCAACACTCATCTGCTGGAGAAGAATAAATAAGGCAAATAAAAGAGTCGTGCCTGCTGAAATGAAAACATGCTGTTTATTGAGCCCTGGCTCTTCTTCAAGGCCTTTCCCAACCTTAAAGCCGATGGTTATCGAGGCTATCCATACTACCAGGAAAAGAAGGATGAAAATCAGGGAAAGGATATATTCAACTGAGGCAGGCCAGGGTTTATCACCGAAAATCAAGATCCACAAGACTCCGGCCGCGAATCCAAAAAATATAAAGGAAATTATCAATGAAATGATAAATCCCGGTATGCCAAATAAAATCGCGTATACTACCCTTTTTTTCATTCTTGGGGTATTCTATTTATCCTTTCAGTTTTAAAGCAACTCTTGCATCGCCGCCAAGAGCAAGGTGATATTCTCCCTGCGGCTGGAATAGCCCATCAGGCCGATCCGCCAGACCTTATCTGCCAGCGCGCCAAATCCACCTGCGATCTCGATGTTATATTCGTTGAGCAATTTTGCGCGTAAGACGTGCGGCTCTACGCCATCCGGTACAACAGCGGTCGTCAAGGGCGGGAGGCGATATTCAGCAGGAATAAAGGGCGGTGCCCCGATCTCCTCCAGGCCTGCCCAAAGCAATTCTGCGTTTTGTCGATGTCTCGCATAGCGAGCATCCATTCCCTCTTCGTAGGCGATCCGCAGGGCCTCTCTGAAGGCATAATGCATACTGGCCGAGGCGGTATGATGATAGCCGTGATTCATCCAATAATTGGCATATAAATTCAAATCCAGATAAAAACTGGACACAGGTCTCTTGCGATTCTGAATGATCTTTTGCGCGCGCGGGCTGACGGTGATCGGAGCAAGACCAGAGGGCGCAGATAAGCTTTTCTGACTGGCCGAGTAGGTGATATCAATATCCCATTCATCCACAAGAACGGGGATACTTCCCAGCGATGTGACCGTATCCATCACAACCAGCGCACCCTGCTCATGGGCTGCTTTGACGATCTCCCCGACATGAAGCTGCTCGGCGCCGGTCGAAGTCTCGGCGTGGACAAAGCCGAAGACTTTATAGGATTTTGCCTTCAGCGCAGTCTCAATTTCCTCGACGGTAAAAATTTCTCCCAGTGGGCGTTCGATCTTGTCCACTTCCGCGCCCAGGCGGGAGGCGATTTCTGCCAGCCGAGTTCCGAAATACCCGATCACTGCGACCAGAACCGCATCACCTGGCTCGACCAGATTTGCCATCGCGGCTTCCATGGCGGAGGTCCCGGTGCCAGAGAGGGCAAAGGTCCACTCGTTTTTCGTGTTGAAAACATAACGCAGCAATTCCTGTTCTTCAGCGTATATCTTCAGCAGCGCGGGGTCAAGATGTCCAACGGGCGGGGTCGCCATTGTGCGGATCACGCGCGGTGCGGCCATGCTCGGGCCAGGCCCTAATAATACGCGTTCGGTCGGGTTGAGATCAGTGTATATTTTTGTCATTAAAGGTTCCTTGTGAAAAATAGATTATAGAATAACCATAGTTTACATCATTTTTATTTATCCTTCACGGATTACTTAGGGTTGGCTTACATCGTGAGGTACGCCTTATCCGTCACTGCCTGTACTGAGCCGCAGGCACACGTGCGAGGAGAGTTTCACCCGACGACACATGCGCCGCACTGCGTGCTTTGGAGTGCAGGTGAGCAGTCTCCCCGGCGAACAAGAGGATTGCCACGCTCGCTCCGCTCGTTCGCAATGACAAATACTCATCAAATTAGACCCTCGCGATTAATCATGTATTTTATAAAGAGAAATTTTTGGACTATAATGGTCTGGATAAACAACAAAAACCAATAGAGAGTTTTATGATCCAGAAAAAAGAAAAAATTGACCTTCCCTTGCCTCAGACAAGGATTATTGAAGACTATCGCCTGGCTTATAAAAGCCGGCAGGCCAGTGTGATTGGCCGGCGTGAAGTATTAAGCGGAAAGGCTAAATTTGGAATTTTTGGGTCCGGGAAGGAAGTCGCTCAGCTCGCGATCGCTCATGCATTTAAAAAAGGGGATTGGCGCTCAGGTTATTACCGTGACCAGACCTGGATGCTGGGATTGGGCACGCTGACACTGGAGCAATTCTTTGCTCAGCTTTACGCGCATACAGACCTCGACTTTGAGCCTGCCACCGGCGGTCGAACAATGAATGCCCATTTTGCATCTCGTTATCTCAACCCGGATGGCTCCTGGAAGGATCAGACCGAGCTCTATAATATCTCTGCGGATGTCTCCCCGACAGGTTCGCAGATGCCCCGTCTGGTGGGGTTGGCTTTTGCCTCAAGACTATATCGTGAAGCGGAATTCCTAAAGGGAATGACTACTTTTTCGCAAAATGGCAACGAAGTTGCCTGGGGCACGATTGGCAACGCCTCCACCGCTGAAGGGATGTTCTGGGAATCGATCAATGCGATCGGTGTTTTGAAAGCCCCGGCTGTGATCACGATTTACGATGACGGCTATGGCATTTCAGTTCCCAATAAATTTCAGATGGTTAAGGAAAATATCGGCGATATTCTCAGCGGTTTTCAGCGGGTCGTTGATCCAACCCTGAAACGTGACCGCGGCTTTGATATTTACACCGTCCAGGCCTGGGATTACCCCGCGTTGCTGGATACCTATTGGGCGGCAGCAAACACTGCGCGTGAGTTCCACATCCCTGCCCTGGTGCATGTCACCGAAGTTACCCAACCACAGGGACATTCCACTTCGGGAAGCCATGAGCGCTATAAAACCAAAGAACGCCTTGATTGGGAGGCGGAATTTGATTGCAACATTAAAATGCGCGAATGGCTTCTGGCAAATAAGCTTGCCACCGAAGATGAATTGAAAGCAATGGAAAAGGTGGATCGCAAAGAAGTAGAAGATTCCCGTAAACGGGCCTGGGAAGCTTTCCAGACACCGATCATTGGGGAGCGCGACGACTTGATAAAGTTGCTTTCTGATTTGGAAAAAGAAACCTCTGCGAACGAAGAGATCCAATCAATTCAGACCAGATTGCTGGGAAAGGCGACCGCGCATCGGAGGGATCAGTATGCCGCCCTCCATGCTGCTTTACGCGCCACGCGGCAGGAATCCTCTCCGGTCCGAGATAAACTGATTGCGTGGAAGCAAGCCCAGGATCCGCGTAATGAAGACCGGATCAGCTCCCATTTGTACAGCCAGACGGCTGAATCCATGCTGAATGTTCACGCAGTGGCACCCGTCTACTCGGACAATTCCCCCACGATCCAGGCCTTTGAATTACTTAATCATGGTTTTGATGCGATCTTTGCCCGCGACCCACGCGCGATCGCCTTTGGCGAGGATGTAGGTATGTTGGGCGATGTCAACCAGGGTTTTCATGATTTGCAGAAAAAATATGGCACCTTGCGGGTGATGGATACCGGGATTCGCGAGGTAACTATATTGGGGCAGGCAATTGGGATGGCGATGCGCGGCCTGCGTCCGATCGCGGAAATTCAATATCTAGATTATCTGCTTTACACCCTGCAATTGATGTCAGACGATCTGGCGATGCTGCTTTGGAGAACGAAGGGCGGACAAAAGGCGCCCGTGATCGTCCGAACGCGTGGGCATCGCCTCGAAGGGATCTGGCATTCTGGCTCGCCAATGGCGGCAATTATCCATCTCGTGCGTGGGATGGCTGTCCTCGTGCCAAGGAACGCAGTACAAGCGGCGGGATTTTACAATACGCTCCTGAAATCGGATGAACCTGGCATTATCGTTGAAGTTTTGAATGGATATCGTTTGAAGGAAAAGATGCCTGATAATCTTGGCGAGGTGACCGTACCTGTTGGCGCACCAGAGACTTTGCGTGTAGGCAGCGATATCACCCTGGTCACCTATGGCGCGATGTGCCGGATTGTCCTTGAATCCGCTGAAGAGCTTGCAAAGGCGGGCATCAGCGTGGAGGTGATCGACGTCCAATCGCTGCTTCCTTTTGATTTGCATGGACATATTCTTGAATCGCTCAAGAAGACCAGCCGGATCATTTTTGTGGATGAGGATGTGCCTGGCGGGGCAACCGCCTTTATGATGCAGGAAGTCATCGAGAAGCAAGGTGGTTATTCCTGGCTAGATTCTCCCGCTGCCACGCTTTCTGCGAAAGCACATCGCCCAGCCTATGGTTCTGACGGCGATTATTGGTCGAAGCCTAATGCTGAAACAGTTTACGATGCGATCTATGCGATCATGTCTGAGGTTGACCCAAAGAAATATCCGCCATTTTATGCTTAATAAACAGCCCTCATCCCCAACCCTTCTCCCAAAGGGAGAAGGGAGCAAGTCCCCTCTCCCCTTAGGAGAGGGCGAAGGGTGAGGGCAGGATGTGAGGAAAGATGCCAACTAAAGTTCTTGTACCCATGCTCGGGGAAGCTGTTGAAGAAGTGACTATCGTCTCCTGGCTCAAAGCCGAAGGGGATTCTGTGGAAGAGTATGAAGGCCTGCTCGAAGTTGAGACCGATAAGGTTGTCACTGAAATTCCCAGTCCAGCCGAAGGTGTGGTGTTGAAGATTTTTGAATCTGAGGAGGGAAAAATTCTCAGCGTCGGGACATTGCTTGCCTGGATTGGCGCAGAAGGGGAAAAAATCCCTGATGGGGATGAAGCACCCGCTTCGCACGCGGATAAAAAACCTGCTCCCGTTAAAAATGAAGAAAAACTGATCTCAAGTGTGGCTCCGCCAAAGGCTGCCCCGGTACGAGACTCCGCGCTGGGATTTATCTCTCCGGTTGTGGCCAAGATCGCCGCCGAAAAACAGATTGATCTTCAGCAGGTTACCGGAACGGGGAGCGGTGGCCGGATCACAAAAAAAGATATTTTAGCCTATCTTGATTCTCCAAAATCTGCTTCTCCAGCTGTAAAAATATCCACTCAAAAAGGGGGCAGCCTGCTCCCAATCACCTCTGTCCGGCGGGCAATCGCCAAACATATGGTCGACAGCCGCCGTATATCCCCGCATGTGACCACTGTCATGGAAGTGGATTTCAGCGCCGTCATCGCGCATCGTAAAGCAAATAAAGCGGCCTTTGCGGCTGATGGGGTCAAGCTGACCTATACATCTTATTTTGTCGCCGCGACAGCAGCTGCGCTCAGAGCCTGGCCGATCGTCAATTCCTCCTGGACCGATGAAGGGATCTTGCTCCACAAGGATATTAATATCGGCATGGCCACCTCCCTCGGCGATGATGGGTTGATCGTACCGGTGATCAGGAACCCGGAACGGCTGTCGCTGTTGGGCCTGGCAGAAATTGTCAACGACCTGGCTAACAGAGCCCGCAACAAGAGGCTTAGGCCTGAAGAAGTCAGGGATGGCACATTTTCGATAACAAATCATGGTGTCAGCGGTTCACTTTTTGCGATGCCGATCATCAACCAGCCCCAGGTCGCGATCCTGGGTGTGGGAGCCATTCAGAAACGCGTTGTGGTCATCACCGATGACTCAGGTGCAGATATGATCGCCATCCGCCCGATGGTTTACCTGACCCTGACCATCGATCATCGCATTTTGGATGGTGCAATTGCAGATCACTTCCTGGCAGAAATTGTCACAGAGCTGGGGAAGTGGTAGAGGAGAATAGTCGATTGGAGTGGCTAAACAGGTGTGGATTAAAGTGATTTTGCTGGGCTCTGCGGGGATTTAGTATCCTCGCTTTTACCGGTGAATCGCTGGATTACAAATCCAGCGAGAGCATATCATTATTTTAATTACACGTGAAAATAGCCACTCCCTTCTCATCTGAGCGTGAATTGGTATAATCACCCGATGGTGAAACCCCTCGTAGCAATTCTCGGTCGTTGGCAGCCCTGCCATTTGGGACATCGGGCTGCAATCCATGCGCTTTGCGATCGATTTGACCATGTGCTGATCGGGATTGGTAGTTCCAATATCATCAATTATAGAAATCCTTTTAGTTTAGAAGAAACAATTGAAATGCTCCAGCTTGGGTTAGAGGGCTACGATAATTTTAGATTGGTGCCAATCCCGGACTCCCGTGACGAGATAAAATGGTGCAGTTATGTGGAGGAGGTCTTTGGCGATCTGGATCTCCTCATCACTGCGAATCCTTATGTCAGAAGCCTGCTTGATCATCGTTATCAAATTTCGCACCCGGCAAAATTTATTCCAAGAGAGAATCAAATTCCTGTCAGCGGGACCATCGTGCGAAGAAAAATGGCCCAGGGAAATGGATGGGAGGAATTACTTCCAGCTGAGATTTCAAAATATTTGATCGAGAATCAATTAGATCAGCGTTTTCGCAGAGAGTTTGGTTTGAGTAATCTGGCTTTAGATACCATTGTTGTTGAATAAGGAGAAATTATGTATTCATGGAATGAAGATACAACCTCTTGGTACGGCGAAAAGAAATATGAATACGGTGAAAAAGGGGCGGGTAAGCGAGAAAAATCCGCTCGACGAGCTGCATCTCATGGGCCACGCACCTATGAGAAAAAATCCCGTCCTAATGAAAAGATCATTGATCCCCATAAAAGTATCAAATCAACCTCCAAAAACCCTTTGATCATTGCGGTTGATGTAACTGGCTCAATGTCTTCCTGGCCCTATGAGATCTTTGATCGCCTCCCTTTGCTCTATAATACCCTTTCTCAATACAGGGAAGATTTGGAAATATCATTTGTCGCCATTGGGGATGCCGCTGTGGATACGTGGCCCCTTCAGGTAACGGATTTTGCAAACGGATTTGATCTGGAACAATTATTAGGCTCGCTTTATGGAGAAGGTGGCGGCGGTGATGCCCCTGAGAGTTATGGGTTATTTGCTCATTGGGTAAATACGCATGTTGAAATTCCTAATGCAGAAGAGCCTCCCTTCCTGATTGTCTTCGGGGATATCCATATGCATGAAAAAGTGTCGAAAAAATTTGTCCATCAATATTTGGGAGACCGGGTCCAGACGGATGTGGATTCCTTTAAAGCCTGGGAAAAAGTGACCCAAAACTGGAATACCTGGTTCCTGCGTCGACCCACTGGCAGGCGCGGAGATCAGGTTGACCAACAATGGGCAAAAGCGATTGGCGAAAAGAAGATTTTCCACATCGAAGATGAGCAACGGGCTGTAGATTATGCAATGGGTTTGGTTGCCCGCGCATGGGGAGAGTTCTCTGATTTTCAATCGAACATGCTGGCCAGACAAGATCAAAAGAAAGTAGATAAGCTCAGTAAGCCCATCGAAATGATTTGCCCGCGTTGTGGTGGTCCTATTCCTGTGAAGGCCGAGGGCATGTTTACCTGTTCATTTTGCGGGATAACACTAAAAATTTAACCGCTATGTCACTGCAGGTTATTGTCACCACGCCCCCTTACGCTGATTATCTGGAGGAAATTGTTGCTCATCCTTTGGTAAGCGGATTCCGGTTGAACACGATCATGCCCACAAAGGATGGGCCCGGTGAGGCGATTGATCGTCTGCGTACATATGGACAGCCACTTTGGGTTGATCTCAAGGGGCGGCAATTAAGAATAGTTGGTTCTGCCTCACCGCCCTTTACCGAAATCCGCATTTCTCACCCAATTAAAGTGGATACTCCGGTCACCGCGTTTTTCTCCGATGGCACGGAACAAGCCCGCATCGTAGCCGTCGACGGAAATCGACTGATATTGGAGAGCGGCCCCCGCCGCGTTGTGGGATTGGGAGAATCGATCAATATCATTCATCCCTCTTTGCAGATATTAGGAACGCTGACAGAAAATGATATTGCCTATTTGCAGGCCATGAAAGAGAGGGGGATGAAGAAGGTCATGCTTTCTTATGTGGAAAAACTCTCTGATATCGAAGAAGTAAAATCGGTTTTACCAGATGCAGAAATCATCCTGAAGATCGAGACGCAGGCGGGGTTGAAATTTGCCGAAAAATACGGTCACAAATATGGTCGTCTGGCAGCAGCGCGTGGCGATCTTTTTATTGAGGTTCCTCAACCACATAAAATAATTTCTGCCCTGAAAAAGATAATCCATGCTGACCCAAATGCAATCGTTGCCAGTCGATTTTTAGACTCCCTGGCTTATCATCCTGTTCCCTCGAGTGCGGATATTAGCGATGTCGCTTTTCTGCTGACCGAAGGATACAAAACTTTTATGCTGGGGGATATAATTTGTCTGGAGCGAGACACTTTGGTTGAGGCTTTGAATTTATTGGACGCAATTTCTACACAAATCTAATATTATCTGAATGATCCTATCCCTTCCCAAAACCCCCCCTCTCTGATAAACTACATCCCGCTCTCGAATGCTGAACCCATCGGCCTCAACTGCCGGGGTTTTTTTTTGCATCGAGTAAAGTATATGAAATATCCACTTTTTATCTATCGAGCTCCTTATGAAAACTGAACGAACAGATCTCCGTAATATCGCCATTATCGCCCATGTTGATCATGGTAAAACCACCCTTGTCGACGGGCTCCTCCGTCAGGCGAATACTTTCCGTGTAAATCAACAAGTTGCCGAGCGGGTCATGGACTCCAATGACCTTGAACGCGAGCGCGGTATCACCATTCTTTCCAAGAATACTGCCATAACCATTCTCGATCCCCACACAAATCAGGAAGTAAAGATCAATATTGTCGATACTCCCGGTCATGCCGATTTTGGCGGCGAGGTTGAGCGTGTCCTCAATATGGTCGATGGTGTCTTGCTGCTCGTCGACGCTGCCGAAGGTCCGATGCCCCAAACCCGTTTTGTGCTCAAGAAAGCGCTCTTGCTTGGTCACAAGGCTGTTGTAGTGATCAACAAAGTTGATCGTAAAGATGCCGATGTGGAACGCGTACTGAACGAAACCTTTGATCTTTTTATTGATCTGGGTGCGACGGATGAACAGGCTGATTTCCCCGTCGTTTATGCCAAGGCGACCTCCGCCCAGGCGGGATTTTCGGTCGATCTTGGCCCGGACTTGCAACCGCTATTTGAAACCATTCTGCGCCAGGTACCTGCTCCCATTGTGGACGCATCTGCACCTCTGCAGATGCTTGTTACCACGCTTGGTTATGACGAATATCGCGGTGTGACAGCCGTCGGTCGCATCTTTGCCGGGAAAATTTTCGCGAACCAGGCGCTGGCTCGATTGACGACTAAGGGTGAAAATTTGCCTGAGAAGGCCCGTTATTTATACGTTCATCAGGGCCTGGATAAAGTTGAAGTACCGGAAGCAAGTGCGGGTGAGATCGTCGCGTTGGCGGGGCTGGAAGGAATCTCGATTGGTGAAACCCTGGCCGATCCAGAGAATCCGGTCGCATTACCCACCATCAAAGTCGAAAAACCAACAGTTCGGATGACCTTTGGCGTAAACACTTCGCCATTTACCGGCCGAGAAGGCAGATGGGGATCGTCCCGGAGAATTCGTGAACGTCTTTTTGAGGAACTACGCACTAATGTATCACTTCGCGTAAATGAAACTGACAGTGCTGAGAATTTTGTTGTCTCTGGGCGAGGCGAATTGCACCTGGCTATTTTGATCGAAACCATGCGCCGGGAAGGGTTCGAGTTTCAGGTTTCGCGCCCCGAAGTCATTTTTCGTGAGAAAGATGATGGAACAAAAGAAGAACCTTATGAAAAGGTATTCATCGAGAGCAGCCCAGACACGATTGGCTCAGTGATCGAAATGCTTGGTAAGCGACGGGGGCGAATGCTTGAAATGCAGGATGGCGGCGATGGGAATACCCGGTTGGTCTATATTGTCCCCACTCGAGGCCTGCTTGGCTTTCGCTATCATTTTTTGACGGCTACTCATGGCACGGGGATTATGAATACGAACTTTCATGGCTATGAAAAGATGGCTGGCCCAATGGAAACCCGTCAAAATGGCTCGCTCGTTGCCTGGGAACCTGGCACAACAACTGCATATGCCCTGAAGAACGGCGAAGACCGCGGCTTCTTTTTCTATGGTCCCGGCGTCGAGGTTTACGAAGGGATGGTTGTCGGAGAGCGGGTTAAAAATGAGGATTTGGGGCTAAATGTCTGCAAGAAAAAGCACCTGACAAATATGCGTTCATCTGGTGCGGATATGGAAATCCGGCTGACACCGGCACGCAATATGAGCCTCGATGAATGCATCGAATATCTCTCTGACGACGAGCTGCTCGAGGTGACCCCGGAATCGATCCGGATCCGCAAACGTGTATTGGATAGTACCAAGCGCGGGCGGGACGAGAAACGCGCCAGGGAAGCACTGAAAGACTAATTCATTGTAGTAGGGATTTATGATTAATGATGGAGACCCTCAAGGTTTTAGCTTGAGGGTCTATTTTTTTTGGAAACATGCCTCTGCGAATCTTTATTGACAGGTTGCAGAAAGGGTTGCTCTTGGTGACCCTCCAGCAGCATTATAGGCTTCGATCCCGTATGTGACAGTTACACCGCTGTTCACAGCTAAAGAATCAACATAGGTAGTTGTATTCTCGCTTAACTCGATGAGCCGAGTCCCGTTGCGATAGATCCGATAGCCGCTTTCGTCATTGGCATTGTCACTCCACTTGATGGTGATGCTCAAATCGGTGTTGGTTCCGTTCCAGGCGCAAAAGAAATCGTAGTTTTGGAGACTTGGCTTGGCAGGCAAACTCGGCTTCTCTGTTGGGGTGGGTGAAATGGTTGGTGTAGGTGAGATTGTGGGTGTGGGAGTGATCGTTGGCGGGAGCATGGTCGGTGAAGCCGCAGGGACGCGGGTCTTGGTGGGGCGCTGAGTTATGCTTGCTTCAACTGTTTGAGCCGCCAGAGTGCCGGCCTGTTCCTCGACGGATAGGCCGGATGCTGTTGGTTCAGGCAAATTACAGGATGCCAAAATCGCTAAAAGCAATATTCCAATGCTAATAAGTTTATTTCTTTGATCAAATATCATCATGATTTATTCCTATGGGCAGATCACTGATTCTGTTTTTCGGGCGGAGGAACCTGCGGCATTATACGCCTCAACTCCGTATTCCATGGGTACTCCCGCGGCAACAGGGAATGAAAGGGCAACTTGCGTCGTATCTGCTCCCAGGGTTTGGAGCAGCACTCCGTTCTGATAAATGTAAAACCCATCTTCATTATCTGAGTTATCCACCCAGCTGAGAATTGCTGTTAGTTGAAATTGTGGCAGCACAAGTGGTACACAAGCTTTTGAAATATTGAAATTTTTTGGATTCTTAGGCAGTGCTGGTGTAGGTGTTGGTGGAACAGCAATTTCCGGAAGGTTACTGGTATTGCCCTCTACAGTTGCGTAGAATCCCCATAACCAGCAATTTCCGCTGGCATCCGGGTTTTTTATGATCCAGTAATTGCTTGTGGTGTTCTTCCCGACGATTTCTGCTTTTTCTCCAACTAGCAAGGCGCCGAGGTAGTCGTAAATTTTACCGGGTCCCGTACGACAATTTGTATCCAAACTGACGCTGACCATTGGGATGGCCGGAGTTGGAGTCAGTGTGACCGTAGGTGTGAATACCGCTGTGGGCGGGGGCAATGTGGCCTCGGGAAGCGGGGATGGTAAAGGTGCTGGTGGCGGTTGAAATTGCCCGCTCGCCCGTAAAGTCATCTCCACAGCGGTGGCAATCACATCATTTGTGGGCAATGCTGGAGGGGCAAGATTGCTTCCTCCCTCTAAAATGCAAGCCAAAGTGGTGGCGAGAATAAGGCTGAAAACGAAAAGGATTTGTTTTTTTGAAATCATAGCTGCCTCCTCTTTAGAAACGTGATAACAGTCTCGCGTATTTTGGCATGACTGGATTACCTCCAGAAATCGAACCAGATAAATGAATTTGTTAGGGTGCCGAAGGAATGGTAACTTCCTGAAGTTGACTCGTGTCGCCTTTGATCGTCGCATAATTTCCCCACAGCCAACAAGATCCGGCTGCATCCGGGTTTTTGATGATCCAATAGTTATTGGATGTATTTTTGCCAATTACTTCTGCACTTTCTCCAACTCTTAATTCTCCAATATAAGTATAAATTTTACCTGGCCCGGTGCGACAATTTGTTCCTACACTGACGCTGACAGTTGGCGGAGTAGTTGATGTGTCTGTTGGCGTAGGTGTGGGCGGAACAGTATATTCCTGGAGGTTGCTCGTATCGCCGACCACCGTTGCATATTCTCCCCACAACCAGCAATTTCCTGCGGTGTCAGGGTTCTTGATAATCCAATAGTTATAAGATGTTTTTTTGCCGACTACTTCCGCACTTTCTCCAACCCTTAACTCTCCAGTAACGTCATACACTATGCCGGGACCAGATCGACAATTTGTGCCAACGCTAACACTGATAACTGGCGAGGGCGATGTTTGTCCTGTGGAGGTAGATGTGGGTGTAGGAAGTACAGAATATTCCTGGAGATTGCTTGTATCTCCGACTACGGTTGCATAATATCCCCAAAGCCAACAATTTCCACTGGCATCAGGGTTCTTGATGATCCAATAGTTATACGATGTTTTTTTGCCAACCACTTCTGCTTTTTCCCCAACTTTTAATTCTCCAATCCGATCATAAACCTTACCGGGCCCCGTGCGGCAATTTGTTCCAACGCTGACGCTGACCGTTACTGGCGAAGAAGTTGGCGTGATTGTAGGCGTTGGGGAGAGACTGGGAATGGATGATGAAGATGTCCCGATCGTAGGTGTGATTGTTGGGGTTATAGTTGGTGTGGCTGTTATTTCTGGTGTTGCTTCTTCTTGTGCTTCTGAAGTTAAGGCAGCGGAAGTGGCAGTCATATTGCTTGCCTCAAGCGTAGATGCCACCGAGGTAGCAACCAAATTTTCATTTGCTCCAAAGGTAGCTGCCATGGAGGTTGCCACGAAACTATCGTTTGCTCCAAAAGTGGAGGCTGCAGAAGTGGCCATTACTCTGTCGTTTGCTTCGAATGTCAATGCAGCAAAAGTCGCCACGGTATCACTACTTTGGACTTCAGTCTGCGGCGCGGAGAATCCAAGAGCACTACAGGCGGGGCCGATCAGCATTATCGTGCCAAGAATGAGTAAAAATTTTATATTTTTCATGATTTATTATTCCAATTATCAAGGATGTAAAATATTTGAGTATGTTTCGTCGTGGTTATTATGACACTTCTTGAAAATAAGTTCAATAGATAAATTCTCCAAAAAGTAAAACTCTGCCAAAATATGCGAGCTAATTGGAAATCTCATGTTCAACAGATCAAGCCTTTAGGCATGTGAAAGGGTTATGCTTTGTTTTTATAAAATTGTTTTGCAGTTGTCCAAATTTAGAATTATGCATTTGGCATAAGGTCTGCACTTATTTTTTTGAAGCCCATCCAAATCAATGGGATGTTTAGAAGTAAAAAGAGGGATCGAGCTACAAAACTGATCGTAACGAGGTCCCATTCACCTTTTGTCGCTGTCCATTCAGGAAGCGAGGTCATATTGAGATCATGATCTTCTAAAACATCGCTGCTTACATAATCATTCCTGATGTCGTGTAATGCAAGAAAGTCACCAAAAGTCAGCGCCAATACCAGGATATTAAAAATCAGCATTCCTTTGAGAAGGGTGGAATATTTTTTATTCAGCGGCATCCTCATCGATCTTTTCAACCACAATCGTGCCTTTGGTAACCAGGGCAGCGATTGCTCCCAGCGCAGCTAACTGCGGCGCTACCAGGGTTCCAAGAATACCTACGGTAAGCGGGATATCGACGAGTACCCGTCCGTCCTCGCTTTTGAGGATGATCCGGCGGATATTTCCTTTATGGATGAGCTCCTTGATTTGGGCAATCAGCTTATCGCCGCTAAATTCAAATTCCTCAGTGCGAGTTTTTTTCTCGGTCATTATTTTTTCCTTTATTTTTCTCTCCCCTAAATTCCGTATTTAGAATTTGGGGGAGATGTCCGTAGGACAGAGGGGGGAAAGTCATACCTCAAAAGCCCAATCTCCATCACGCATTATTGGGCTTTTAGTTCCGTCTTTTGTAACACCATGAATCGCTACTTCCTCAGAACCGATCATAAAGTCAACGTGAATTAAACTCTCATTTACACCAGCACCAGCTAATTCTTCAGATGACATCTCAACCCCGCCCTGGATATTTCCCTTATAGGCACTCCCCAGGGCGAGATGGCAGGCGGCGTTTTCGTCATACAGGGTGTTGTAGAAAATCAATCCTGATTCAGAAATCGGTGAATGATGGGGGACGAGAGCGACCTCGCCAAGCTGCTTGGCGCCCTTATCTGATTCGAGCATTTTCCGAAGGGTCTCTTCCCCCTTTTTTGCCTTGATATCCACAACGCGTCCTTTAGAAAATGTCAGGCTGAAATCCTCGATCAAATTGCCAAAATAATTCAAGGGCTTTGTCGAGCGGACGGTTCCCTCAACTTTATCTTTATGAGGCAGGGAATATATTTCTTCAGTGGGCAAATTGGGCGTGAAATCTATGCCGCCATTTGTTTTACTTCCTCCTCCTGACCAGATATGATTTTCAGGCATCCCAACCATTAAATCTGTGCCGGGTCCCCGAAATTGGAGGTTTACAAATTGTTTATCGGACATATATTTGCTGCGCTTTTTCAATCCGCTTAAATGGCTTTTCCAAACTCCGATAGGATCATCATTATTAAGACGGCAAAGCTTGAACATTACCTCCCAAAGATTTTCCTCTGCTTCAATGATTGGATATTCGGGGAAAATTTTCGCTGCCCATTTAGGCGTTGGCGGGCAAATTACAGTCCATTGCACACCGCCAGAGGTAATGAATTTACTGGCAGGCTTGAAATGACTGGCCCGCGCCTTAAGTTCCTTCGCGATCAGTTCGGGGTCATAGCCCTCAAGCAGGTCTGGATCAGTACCCGTGATCGAAAGATATGCATCCCCCCGTTGAACGACTTCAAGAATGCCTCTGGTGACCCAATCGGGGTACTCGTGAAAGGAATTTCTAGGTGCATATTCGTGTCTGATCTTTTTTAACTCCTCGTCATCCCAGATGACGGTTACAAGTGGGCAGCCATTTTGGTAAGCCTTTGCAGCTACATTCCGTACCAGGGGGGCTGTGTTCATCTCGCTAGCGATGAACAATCTTTGACCAGATTGTAAATTTAAGCCAACCTTCACGATCATTTCAGCATATCTTGATAGCATATTTTCAAAATTTTCTTTTGGCATACTTCTCTCTTTTACAAAATTTTTAAGTGGTTTTCCTGAGATATTAAGACCTCAGAGCGCGATTTCGAAAATATTTATGGACAGTATGAAACAGGTACTCCAAGCAGATTTCCATCCGGAGCGGCGGTGGTGTTGCTGTTGTTATCAGTGGCATAGACCTGATATTCAAGCACTCCACCGCTTTTTCCAAGATCTTGCGCGGCTTCTGAGCCAACGTCGATCATAAAGCCATATTGACCTCCCATCGCTTGATCGTGGGTTGGTGCAGTACGCCAATTACCGGGGCCATTATTTCCACTATAGCGATAGCGCACGTAGGCATCGGCTATGCCCGAATCATCACTGATGCGAGCGCCTATGCTGGCCTCTGTGGGACCACAGGAATTCCTGACATAATAAACCATTGCCTCCAGAGCGCGAATATTTGTGATGGTGGGCGGGATTGAATCTGGCAGAGGAATGGGGGTGAGAAATGGAATGATCGCATATTCGCCAAAGAATTGACCGGTGATGGATGACACCCAGCAATTAGTGTTTCTCCAGGAGACATAAAGCCATGAATTATCGTTATTGCGACCAATTACGGGAACTATTTCTCCTACCGGGATGGCCGTAATGTCTGTGTAAGCTTTATTGGGACCTTTGCGGCAAAAAGCATTATTATCAAACTTAAACGAGGATGGCTCAGGGGTTGGAGCCACATAGGCTGGCAGGAATTGGTAATCCCAGCCAAAGTCGAGATCAATAACTGCATCACCACTTGCTATGAGTCTGCTGTGAGTGGCAGGATTTAGACCAGGAAGCGGCGCTGTCCATCCTCCGGGGATAAGGACGCTGTCATTCGGAGCTGCTAAAGCATCTACTGAGAGACAGTGATCACCGAATGCCAGTATGCCATCAAAAGAGTATGCGCCGTTGGCATCCGTCAGGAGGCTGGCCACAACTGGGTCAGCGCATAGGCCAAGATGCAAATCTACCTGTACGCCTGCGATGCCAGGTTCACCTGCTTCGCGGATGCCGTTCGCGCCGATTCCACCACCGCCCGTGTCTATACAGCCCTCGGGCAGTGGATCAGGGAGCGGCCCGAGTTCAGGGATTGCACAAAGATCATGCCAAACGATCCCAGAGAGTGAGGCCGAATCTGGTGGAGAGACAGGACTACCACCACAAGCGCCGGTTGTATCGGCGGTAAAGCTGCGTGACAGCGATGGAGGGCCAAGCGTTGTTCCGTTAATGGGGGCAACGCGCCAATAATAGACAACGCACTCGGCCAGGGGGCTTCCTGGGCCCCATCTTGTAGATGGGTTCCCGGTCCCACCGCTCAGGCTTGTGTCGGCAAAGGTCGGGTCAATGGATAAATCAACACGGTAGCCTTCGGGAATACAGTTTTCAGGGTAATCCCAGATCAGACCATCGTCGTATAAATAATTGAATGTGCCACCATCAGCTGGTTCAAGCAGGTTGGGAGCAACGAGAGCGGCAGTTTCACAGATCGGGCCAGTGAAAAAATAATTTCTTCCCGCAATTGGTCCGAGAGTTGTTCCATTGATCGGAGAAACATTCCAGGCATATTCTTTTCCTGGTTCCAATGGACTCCCCGGCGCCCAGGATGTGGACGGATCTCCAGTTCCACCCCCGAGAGAATCTGTGAAAAAAGGTCCGGTCATTAATTGGATCGCATACCCCTCTGGATTACAGGATGTGACGGGGTAGGTCCAACTGAGTGTGGGTGTCAACGAGCCAACAATACCCCACATGGGTGGATCGGTCAGCGTGACCGCCAGCAAGGATTCTGTGGCACAAGTTGGCGTTGGGAGAGTACAGCTAAGCAAAAACAAGCCAAAGATTAATGCTAAACCTGCGAATGATATATAGTTTTTCTTCATGGAACTCTCCTTGTTCTTGAAATTATTGAATAAAGAAGACCCTTTGGAACCTGGCAAAAAGTATTGGTTATGATGAGAGAGGAATGACTTTTCCTCCGGTCATCTTCGGCAGTTCGCTTGCCTGCATTTTGAATACAGCCTTCGGCGTTCCGGCGGCAGCCCAAATCTCCTCGTAGCGAAGCAGGTCCTCGTCCACGTATGTTTCGATGGGATTGAGATGTCCAAGCGGAGGGATCCCACCGATGGCGAATCCGGTACACTCCCGAACGAATTCCGGGTCGGCGCGCCTGATCTTCTCGTTGGCGTAAGCTTTGATCCGATTAACATCCACCCGATTGGCACCACTCGTTAAAATCAGGATTGCCTTACCACTGCTTTTCCCCTGAAAGATCAGCGATTTGACTATTTGCCCTACTTCGCACCCAACTCTTGCGGCCGCTTCTTCGGCAGTCCGCGTGCTTTCCTCAGCCTCGATCACTGTATAATCGTAGCCAAGTTCGTTTAGTACATCTTGAATTCTTTGGGCTGATGAGCTGAGGGGCATAATTTCTCCGTAAGATTTTGGCGGAAAAAACCTTCTTGTAAGTATAGTTGAAAATATCAGGAGCCGTAATGAAAATTAATAGTGAACTAATGGAAGTTGTCCATAATCAGGCTGCCCAACGCTTTGAGCTCCAGATCGGCGAATTTACGCCCGTCCTGGATTATCGTTTACAAGACAAAACGATTGCCTTTACGCATACCGGCGTCCCCACCGCTTTGGAGGGGAACGGGATTGGCAGCTTTATCGTCCGGGCAGGATTGGATTATGCCCGTGAACAAGGTTATCAGGTTATACCGCTCTGTTCTTTTGTGGCCGCATATATTCGACGCCATCCGGAGTATGAAGATTTATTGAATAAACCTCTTGCAAAAGTCTCTTTTTGACACTGCTCTAGCCGCCGTCCTTCGCGCAGAATCCTTTAGGGCGGCGGCGGGGACGCCGCCGGGAGCACATATGCAAGAGGTCTAATAATTAATTCTCTACCGTACATCTTTTGAATAAGGATCACGAAAGGAAAAAGCCAACCA
>NZ_CEYOSI010000014.1:5885-29387 GCF_982879505.1 Candidatus Desulfolinea nitratireducens | reverse complement strand
GACTAATAAATTTTCTATCTCATTTGGTAGATTATGCTTCTTAATATTTTTAATGGTTTTATTAATACTTGATGGTAGACTAACTTTTAGTGTTTTACCAATCAGTCCAATTGTTAGGTCTTGCAATATTCGTATCGATGAAAGTAATGGTGAAATTTCGTTTTGGAGTTCAACTAAACTGTGTGAATTAAAAACAATCTTATCCTCTATATCAACTAGTTGGTCATCAAACAATTGAAATTCCCGAAAACAATTGTTTTGCGCTTGTTCCATACGATGAATATTTACAACAGCTGATGTAGCTCGGTTAAGAAGAAAAGAAATATCATCTGATATTCCCTCTGCTTCCATCCAAGACGATGTTCTTTGAAAAAAACCTCGTGAGTTAAGTAAATTAGCTAAATACATTTTATTAGTGTCTCCTTGCCGCCCAACTACTTGGTACCGTTAGAACAGAAATCAAACCCCAATCTCCTCGATCCGCCAATCCTCGTTCCCCAGGACCGTCTTCTGGCTTTTAGAAACTTCGTGCTACCAAAAAAGGGGGTTTATGCCTTCAAATTTCCTCTCAGAAAAGTTCGCACTGTTTTTACAGCAGCAAATGCAGATTGCGCTTCCTCTATCTCGGCAGCATCACCGGGATAGCGATACCGAACAGAAAATTCTTCGAGTACATCTAAATCAGCTTTTAGAAACTCATAGCTCCTGTCAAATTTCAAAATCATTGCCAGCAGTTCGAGCAAATTATGGATTTTGGGAAAGTGTTTCTCATTTTCTTGCAACAAAGCCTTTAGATATTTTTCTGCACATTGTTGGCAATGAAAACAAACAGCATCATAATTAGGGTTTTTGCGCGCTCTAATTTCTCGCCCCGCTGTTGCAAAATCACCTTCAGCTTTTGAGACCCATTCAGCTGTTGCTGCCTTCATAGACCACCTTCCCCTCCTTCAGTATATCCTGTACGAAATAATCCCCCATTGCAATGCGTTCTTCCAGGTGTTTTGGCGTATACAGAATTAGGTCCAAACCAAAAAATAAATTAAGATGATGACGGATTAGCAAAGATTGCTGGCTTTCTTTCAGTTCAGTTGCCATCACAACCAAAATATCCACGTCGCTTTCAGGGCGTGGATTACCGCGGGCATAAGACCCAAAGATAATGATTTTTTGTGGGCGAAATTGTTCAGCAATTTGCCGCACTACTTCGTCAATCGCCTCTTGGGGGATGCGCTCTCTCTTATCAATCGTGGGGACTTCAATTAAGGTCATCTTGTCAAAGATTATACAGTAAAAAACTATTCGCTTTACTCTAAACCCCGATCTCCTCGATCCGCCAATCCTCGTTGCCCAGGACCTTCTTTAGACGGTCGAGCATCTCGTCGCAGATGCGCGTATTGTAATTGGGGAAGTCGATCAGATGCCCCTTATCCCCCTCGTAGATCTGCAGGGAAAACATATCCCGCCCGGGGAAGGAGATCAGCACGCCGTGGATATTTCCCAGACGGCGTTTATCGCGTTCCAGGCTGCCATTCGTCTTGATCGAGACCGTGATCAGGCGCGGCGGATGCTCGGATTCAGGCGCGGATGGCGTTAGTAAAGTGCGTGGATAATGTTTAGCCATCTGCTCATAGGATTCAGGCTGATCATTTTCAGCTAAATCTTCAGGCACATCTTCACTTTGCCCATTGTGTACTTCTGCCCGGAGCATAGCGTCGGGCACAGGCTCGGGTTGTGGTTCATCTGGAGGCTCCGCCAAAGTCACCTCAACCGCCGCAGAATATTCCATCTCGTACATCGTCTCCTCCCAGCCATCCGGAAAGGCCTCCGGTGGAGGAGGCATCCCCTCGTCAGCCCCACCGTCCCCTTCCGCAAGCGGTGAGGGAGCTTTGGCAGAATAGGTTTTGGCCGGGGATTCGGCGATTTGCAGCTCCACCCCAACAGGCTGTGGGGGGGCTTTAACGGGAACAGGCCCAAGGGAGCCCGTTTGCCGTTTTTTTTCCACAGAGGTCAACAGGTCAAAATCTGTTTTGATCGCATCCACCAAAATCTTGGGCGGGGAACTATCCGCATCCACCTTGCCTTCAACGACCACGATCTGCCCCTCAACACAAAGATCGCGATAATCCTGCCAGGGGCGCGGGAAGATGACCAGTTCAATGATCCCGCGCATATCGTCGAGAGTCATGAAACCCATCGGTTTGCCCTTTTTGGTCTGGTAGGGGCGCACACCTGCGATCAGCCCGGCCACGCGGACGCGTTCATCCTGCCGCGCTTCGGGGAGCTGCGGTGAAAAATGGGTCACAATTTCGGTTAGGGTTTTTTGGTAAGAGGAAAGCGGATGGTCAGAGATATAGATGCCGATCAGCTCCCGCTCCCAATTCAATTCTATTCGCTGGTCAATCTTGCCGCCGGGAGAAAGAACGATTGTATCGCTAACGCCAGTGGCTGCGCCAAACATGCTGATCTGACCAGAATCCCTGGCTTTGAAATGCGCACCACTGACCGCGATCAGGCGTTCGAGCGAAGCCAGCAGGCTGCTGCGGGAACCGAAAATATCCAGCGCCCCAACCTTGATCATCGATTCGAGGGCGCGTTTGCCAACGGTACGCAGGTCAACAGCACGGATAAATTCGTTGATATCCCTGCAATCTTTTTCCTGACGGGCAGCGATGATCGCTTCAACCGGTCCGCGCCCCACATTTTTGATCGCCCCGAAGCCAAAGCGGATCGCCGTCTTGCCATTTGGCAGATCTTCGATGGCGAAATCCCATTCGCTTTTCTTGACATCCGGCGGCAGGATCTCAATATCCATCTCGCGGGCGTTGGCCGCATAATGGGCAACCTTGGCGGTATCCCCATAAAATACCGACATCAGCGCGCTCATATATTCGGTGGGATAATTCGCCTTTAGATAAGCCGTTTGAACGGCGATCGTGCCGTAGGCCGCAGCATGTGATTTGTTAAATCCATATCGTGCAAATTCTTCCCAATCATCAAAGATAGCGGTGGCAATCGTATTTTCGATCCCCTCTTTTACGGCACCTTTGATAAATTTCTTGCGATGTTTCCTGATCTCTTTTTCTTTTTTCTTGGAAATCGCCTTGCGCAGATCATCCGATTCGGGGCCGGTATAGCCCGCCAACTCGACCGCCGCGCGCATGATCTGTTCCTGATAGATCGGGATGCCATACGTGGATTTAAAGATCGGCTCCATCTTGGGGTGGCGATAAACGCTCTTTTCCCGGTCATTCATCCGCTCGATATAAGAGGGGATAAAGCGCATCGGACCCGGCCTGTAGAGGGCCACCATGGCGATGACATTGTCGAGGGTTGTAGGCTGCATCTTGACCATCCAACCCGTCATCCCGCCCCCTTCCAGTTGGAAGATACCGGCTGTATTCCCTTCTCCGATGATCTCAAAGGCCTTTTTATCATCGAGCGGAATATTCTCGAGATGATATTTTTTACCAGTACGTTTTTCAATTTGTTCTGCCGCCCGGGCAATCACCGTCAATGTGGAGAGACCCAAAAAGTCCACTTTGAGCATCCCTAAATTGTCGAGAATACCCATCTCAAATTGGGTCACGGTTTTGATCGGCGTATCTTCAGAATTGGAGGTCGGGCGATGGATCGGCAGATATTCGATCAGGGGTTTATCGGCAATCACCACGCCCGCCGCATGTGTCCCGGCGTTGCGGACAACACCTTCCATGCCAATTGCGGTATCAATTAATTCCTTGATATGAGGGGCAGAATTATAGGCTTTCTTAAAATCCGCCACATCGTTGAGCGTCCCCTGGAGTGTGACCGTTTTCCCCGAAACGGCGGGGATCAACTTGGCAACCCTATCCACTTCGCCGAGGGGGATATCCATCACACGCCCAACATCGCGGATGGCGGCTTTGGCACCCATCGTGCCGAAGGTGATGATCTGGGCGACCTTATCGTCGCCATATTTTTCCGCGCAATAAGCCATCATTTCATGGCGGCGGTCATCCCGGAAATCGAGGTCAATATCGGGCATCGAGATACGCCCGGGGTTGAGAAAACGTTCAAAGATGAGGTCATGTTCAATCGGGTCGATCAAGGTGATCTCAAGCGAGTACGCGACAATTGATCCGGCCGCGGAACCGCGCGTGGTGTACAAAATCCCCTTCTCCTGCGCCTCGCGGACCAGATCCCAAACGATGATGAAGTAGGCATCAAAGCCCATCGTGTGGATGATATTCAGTTCGTAATTCAGGCGATCGCGAAAAACCTTATCGTCTGCATGATTTCCATAGCGCCGCTCAAGCCCCTGCTCGCAGAGGTGGCGTAAATAACTCTCCTCGGTATGTCCATCCGGTACGGGGAAATGCGGCAGGTGATATTCGGTGAAATCAAGATTGACATCGCAACGCTCAGCGATCTCAAGGGTATTGCTCAAAGCCTCGGGGACTTCGCGGAAAAGTTCGTTCATCTCCTGAGGGGAGCGCAAATAATAGGATGGATCATCCATCCGCATTCGTTTTTCATCTTTTAGCAGGGCCCCGGTCTGGATGGCCAGCAAAATATCCTGGAGTTTGGCATCGTCCGGCTGGATATAGTGGACATCATTCGTCGCAACAAACCTGGACGAATAACGTGCTCCCATTTCGACAAGCTGACGGTTCAGCTCGGTCAGCTCGACGATATTATGCTGCTGCAACTCGATGTAGAAATTTTCCTCGCCGAAAACATCATAATACCAATCCATCCGGCGGACGGCCTCTGTGGGGTCCTCACGCAACAGCGCACGGGGTATTTCAGCCGACATACATCCCGAGGTGCAGATCAGCCCTTCGGCGTGTGCGGCAAGAAAATCATGGTCAATGCGGGGATAGTAGTAGAAGCCCTCGGTCTGCGCAGCCGAGGCGATCTTGAGCAGGTTCTGGTAACCCGTTGCATTTTTGGCGAGCAATAGCAGATGGGATGATTTTTTATCCAGCTTCGAATCACGGTCGGCCATCCCCCGTGCAGACATATAGGCTTCTATACCAATGATCGGTTTGATATCGACAGCTTTTGCGGCGTCGTAAAATTTCTTCACCCCGAACATCGTCCCATGATCGGTGATCGCAACCGCGGGCATCTCCATCGCCTTGGCCGTGGCGACAAGCTTCTCGATATTACTCAAGCCATCAAGAAGGGAATATTCGGTATGGACGTGTAAGTGAGCAAAAGACATATTTTTTTATGGGTGGTGTATTTTATGATTGTTGGCTGGGATGAAGATGAGGATAAAAACCCCACCGCTCGCTGAGTAAAAAGGCTAAAAAGATTATAGCACGAGGATGAATTTTAGAACCTATGTTTTACTTAAAAAACTGGTTTTTTTAAGGTTGCCCCATCTGAGAGAGAAACTGGTTGTATAATATTCTCATCGGATTTTTCAGATAGATATTAGAGAAGATTAATGACAGAGAAAGCTGAACGAGATATTCAGAAAATCTATTCAAATAAAGATTTTGCCGCCAAGCTGCGCCGACTTGCGGATGCGCTGGAAGAGGGCAAAGCCTTCGAGATCCAGGTCGCCGGTGAGCGGATCTATATCCCCGCCACGGCAGAGATCAGCGTGGAACACGAACGCTCGGATGATGGCGAGGAGCTTGAGTTTCAGATGAAGTCGTGAAAAGGCAATCAAGAAAATTTCGCTTCGGCAGTCACCAAGGTACCCCCTAAGCTGAAAAAGGCAGGCTATGGCTAGAATCATTATTCTTGGCAGCATTAATATGGATGTGGTTGTCATGACGCCCCGTCATCCGAATCCCGGGGAAACGCTATTTGGTTCCGATTTGAAATTTATCCCGGGTGGAAAGGGGGCAAATCAGGCTGTTGCTGCCAGCCGGTTGGGGGGCGATGTTGTATTGGTTGGCAAGCTGGGGGAGGATGCCTTTGGTTCAGCACTACAAAAATTCCTGGAAGAGGAAAATTTAAATCTGGATCATCTGTATTTTTCGCAGGATACCCCCAGTGGCACAGCATTGATCACAGTAGATGAAAACGCTGAGAACAGGATCATCGTTGTTCCAGGATGCAATGCCGAGTTGTCTCCTGCTGACTTCGGTTCGCTTTCGATTACAGCCGATGATATTCTGGTCTCCGTATTCGAAATTCCGCAGGAAACCATCAAAGCCGCCTTCCAAACAGCCAAAGAGGTGGGGGCAAAAACGATCCTTAACCCCGCGCCAGCAGCTCCATTTATCGAGGGGTTACAGGATTTATGCGATACGTTGATCGTAAACGAAACAGAGCTGTCTTTTTTCTCCGGTGAAGATGCCAATCCTGATGTTCTGGAAAGCTTGCACCGTCAAGCGCGAGCTATCCGCAGCACGGCTAGTCAAATAATTATTGTGACACTCGGAGGCAATGGGGCAGTCTGCTTGCAGGGAGATGATTTCTTCTCTGTAGCGGGAAATAAGGTGGAGGCAGTCGATACAACAGCAGCAGGAGATTGCTTCACGGGGGCATTAGCTGTCGCGCTTAAAGAAGGCTTGTCGCTCAGTGACGCAATCCGGTTTGCCAATTTCGCCGCCTCCCTGAGTGTGCAGAAGGTTGGGGCTTCGGCTTCCTTACCTTATCGGCAGGAGGTCAATGGGCTGCTCTGAAATCTGAATAGCTGGGATAGCAGGGGGAGACCGGAGGGAAAGATAGTGTACAATGCTGACAATAATTAGGAGAATAACTATCTTGCCCAATATGGATGCCCAAATTTGTTATTTGCTCTGCTTCCCTGATCCGGTAGAAAAATCATCTGAACCTTTGGAAAAAATCCAGGGACTGAAAGATGCACCCTATTTTCAACCAGTGGATATCTCTGTCAGGACGCTGGAGCAAGCCCAAATCCAGGCGGGAGGCGTGGATGTGGCTGTCTCCCGACAGCGCTACGACAACCGCATCCAGATAATTGAGTGCAAATTCCCATTGAGAGATGTTCTCGACCAGGAAGCCATCCAGAAACGGGGGCAGATCGAAAATGCCCTGCGATTGGCGTTAATCCCTGAAGAACTCACAAAAAACGGGGTATTTGAAGAATATATTATCTTGATGATCAGCGCGGTGAACACGACAGATGAATTTGTAGATAGCAATGCACAGGAGCTGGCACATTTTCTCCGTACACAGCGTGAAAATTTGGTGGAAGCCGAAGTAAAGGAAATTTTGGGTTCACGCATTCGCTACTCAGAAGATGATCTGACTATCGTAGATTGGGAGGGCGCTATTATCATCGCTCCGGATGGCGATTTTCAGTCGGATATCGAATTGCTCAAAATCGGTAATTATCAGTTGCTGCGTTACAGGATTCTCGACCAGGATGTGGAAAACAGCCTGCGTAATATTGCTGAAAAATTTTATAAAAATCCGCGCCGCGCCTTGCGCCCCGACCCCACCCGAGGACGTATCCAGCGTATAGTGCAACAGCGCCTGGAGTTGATGTTTGATTTCGCACATACCGACCAGAATTTACTCTTGATCGGTGATTGGTACACAGCCAAACTCTACGGAATGATCCGCAGTGAACTTTATCTCGACCATTGGAAGGAAGCCGTGCATGCCAAGCTCGACAATATGGAGAGCATTATTGACACCATTCAGGAAAATTTCTCCCTTTCCTGGTCTGCTTTAATGGATCTGGGCCAGCTTATCGGTTGGATCATCCTATTGATCGGTTATTTTGTGATGTTCTTTATTGATATTGGATATTATGTGAAATAACCAATATCAATAAATGGCTCTATGGTTGTTTTGCGTGAATAATTTTGTATAATGTTAATAAGGTAGTTACAAATATAAGCAAGCAGATTCCGGTTTAATGGAGGCAACTTATGAGTACTTCGACAATAAAAAAGGTTTTTGACTACCGGGCACTTCGTTTGCTGATGGGGCTGATCGCATTTACCCTTCCATTTGTTGTCAGCCTGATTTCACTCACCCCACTTTCGTCTATCAGTGCGTCATATCATACTGAAGCCCGCGATGTTTTTGTTGGGATGCTATTTATTGTCGCCTCCTTTTTGTGGGCCTATAACGGACACACAACTGGTCAGGCCAGGGCAAGTAAGGTAGCATCGATTACAGCAATCATCGTTGCACTCTATCCGACATCCTGCGGGACTTGCGAAACTGATCTAATATCCACGATCCATTATATGGGTGCAGCGATTTTATTCGCAATCCTGGCGTATTTTTGCTTTGGCCCCTTTAGAGAAAAAACAAAAGGTCAACCAGGGAAGAAAGGGCGGCGGAGCAAAATTTATTATATTTGCGGGTGGATCATGATTTTATGTATCCTGGCCGCAGGTATCTCAAAAATCACACTGCCTGATGAGGCCATAAAAGCACTGAAGATAACCTACTGGGCGGAAGCAATAGCACTAGTCGCATTCGGTGTTGCCTGGATCACCGCGGGTAAATTTTTAAGCCCGCTTGTTGACGACGACGAAGCGCTACAGATTCAAATCTTTGAACAATAAGGAGATAGAAGATGAGAAAAATCCGTTGGGGCATACTGAGCACTGCAAATATTGGTACCGAAAAAGTAATTCCCGCCATGCAATTGGGTGAGTATTCTAAGGTCACTGGCATCGCCTCTCGAAATCAGGAAATGGCAGAGGCTGCAGCAAAGCGCCTGGGAATACAAAAGGCATACGCTTCCTATGAGGATCTATTGGCCGATCCCGATATCGAGGCTATTTACAATCCCTTGCCTAACCCCCAGCATGTGCCCTGGTCCATCAAGGCATTGGAGGCGGGAAAACATGTGCTCTGCGAGAAGCCGATTGGGATGAGCTCAGTTGAGGCTGAGGAACTGCTCGCTGCAGGGAAAAAACATCCTGAACTCAAGGTAATGGAAGCCTTCATGTATAGACTCCATCCGCAATGGGTAAAAGCCAAAGAATTGGTGCTTGATGGCGAAATCGGGGAGCTGAGGACGATCCAGTCCTTATTCTCCTACTATAATGTTGATCCCAGCAATATTCGCAATATCGCTGAAATGGGTGGCGGGGGACTGATGGATATCGGATGCTATTGCATATCCCTGTCGCGATTCATATTCAACACGGAACCTGAACGGGTGCAGGGAATCATCGAGTACGATCCGGAATTCAAGGTTGATCGCGTTGCCAGTGGTATCCTGGACTTTGGCAGGGGAACGTCAACCTTCACCTGTGGGACGCAACTGGCGCCCCATCAACGGGTGAATATTATCGGGACGGAAGGGCGGATTGAGATTGAGATCCCCTTCAACGCTCCGTCGGATAAGCCCTGCAGAATATGGCTCCAACAGGGAAGTGAGATTGAAGAGATATTGTTTGATTTTTGTGACCAGTATACAATCCAGGGTGACTTATTCTCCCTGGCAGTGCTCAACGATACCGAAGTGCCGACTCCGCTCGAGGACGCAGTAGCCAATATGAGAGTGATTGAATCGATAGTCGAGAGCGCCGCAAGCGGAAAATGGGTTTAGCGTGAAGAGCCATGGGTTCTAATCCAATAAATCTCGCCATACGCTTTCTGCTTGAATTGGCAGCCCTATCCTCAATTGGCTACTGGGGCTGGACACAACACGAAGGCGGGATGCGCTTCTTTCTTGCGATAGGCTTGCCACTTCTGGCCGCGGCTTTGTGGGGGACATTTGCTGTTCCCGATGATCCCAGCCGCTCGGGAAAAGCGCCTGTTCCAGTAGCCGGGATTATCCGTCTCGCTCTCGAATTAGCTTTTTTTGCAGCAGCAACCTGGCTTCTGTTTGATGCAGGGCAACCATCCTTGGGGAGAACTCTCGGCGTTGTCGTCCTCATCCACTATTTGATTTCTTATGATCGGATCGGTTGGTTGTTAAAGCGATAAAAGTGCATATTTTTTCTCCAACGTTAACAAAAACCTAAGATATCCTCTCTATCCTCTCTGTTATAATCGCCCCTCGAGAGGACCATTATGCTAAAGAATTTCGTCAACATTTTCGGGGGCGACCCCAACCAAAAAAGAATCAATGATCTGGCTCAGATCGCGGAAGAAATTAACGCACTTGAGCTGGAATATGAAGCCCTCAGCGATGCAGATTTACGCGCCAAAACGGATCAATTCCGGGCAAAACTGAAAGCTGAGCTGGAGGGTGTGGAAGATAAGGATGAGTATTTCCGGATCGAGCAGGAAGTGCTCACCGAGATCATGTTCGAAGCCTTCGCCACCGTACGTGAGGCTGCCAAGCGGACTTTGGGGATGCGTCCCTATGATGTCCAACTGGTGGGTGGGATAACGATCCACCGCGGCGAGATCGCAGAAATGAAAACCGGTGAGGGAAAAACCCTCAGTGCGACCCTTCCCGTTTATCTGAACGCCCTGACCGGCCGCGGGATTCACCTGATTACCGTCAATGATTATCTTGCCCGCCGTGACCCGCGCTGGATGGGGCCGATCTACGATTTTCTCGGGCTGAGCGTCGGTATTTTGCAGGCGGCTGCCGCCACAGAAAACGGGAACAAAGCCTATCTTTACGATCCAACCAAAGAAGCCGCACAGGAAGACCAACATCAACTCCGACTTGTAGACCGCAAGGAAGCCTACGCCGCCGATATCACCTACGGCACGAATAATGAATTTGGCTTCGACTATCTCCGCGATAATATGGCCATGAGCCTCGAGCGCCGTGTACAGCGCGGACATTATTTTGCCATTATTGACGAGGTGGATAATGTCCTCATTGACGAGGCCCGCACTCCGCTGATCATCTCTGGCCCCTCAAAAGGCGATATGGGTGATTACACGCGGATGGCAACCCTGGTCAAACAGTTGCGGGGAGAAGATTTTGAGTTAAACGAACGTGATCGCAGCATTGCCCTGACAGAGATCGGTATCGCCCATGTGGAGGAGTTGCTCGGTGAACCCCTCAGCGATCCCGACCGCCCCGAAGATGTGACCCCCGAACAAGCCCGGCTGATGGGATATCTTGAACAGGCATTACGTTCAGAATATCTCTTCAAACGGAATAAAGATTATCTCGTACAGGGCGGCAAGGTTGTGATCGTCGATGAGCATACCGGTCGTCTCATGGCTGGACGCCGCTGGTCAGATGGCCTCCATCAGGCCGTGGAAGCAAAAGAAAACGTCCGGATTGAACCGGAAAATATCACCTACGCAACAGTCACTTTGCAGAATTATTATCGCATGTACGAGAAGCTGGCCGGGATGACCGGTACAGCACTGACAGAGGCTGAAGAATTCGACAAGATCTATGATCTCGAGGTATTACCGATCCCGATGAATTTGGAGTATTTGGCAGCAGCCGAAGACTCGACTCTGGTTGCCCGTACTGCAAAAGAAGCCAAGACAGGTTACGAATATACCTATTATATTAACGAATCTTCGCCCCCCTCTAACTCCCCCCGCACACAGGGGGAGAACGCAGGTCTCCCCCCCGCCAGCAGGGGGGAAGCCCCGTCAGGGGAGGGGGGGCAAATACTTTGGAAGCGAAAAGATTACCCTGATTCGATCTATAGAACGGTAGAGGCCAAACTCCGGGCAATTGTAAAAGAGGCCGCGCATTTCCACGTCATCGGGCGGCCGCAATTGATCGGGACAACCTCCGTCGATTCATCGGATCGATTGTCGGGGCGCTTGCACGCAGAACCCGTGCGCCGTCTCCTGCAAACATTATTGATCCGCTACCACTGGATGGAAGCGAACGACCGCGAAGAGGATGGGCGCGCCATCGCTGAGTTGCAACCGCTCTATATGCCCATCGAAAAACTCACCCCAACCATGTTGCGTGATTTTGCCAAACCATTGGGCATCTCGATCAACCCCGCCGACCCAGACAATCTTGCGGCCTTGCTCGATATCCTGGATCTGGAAGATAAAGATCTTGAGCGGCTTAAGGACCTGATCAAAGGCGGTGTACCGCATAATGTGCTCAATGCGCGCAAGCATACCGAAGAGAGTCAGATCATCGCAGGAGCGGGCGCTTTTGGGGCTGTGACCATCGCGACGAATATGGCCGGTCGTGGTGTGGATATTAAGCTCGGCGGCGATATTGCCGAAGAGGTGCTCTCATCGGTAAACCGCGTCCTGAAAAAGATCGGGGCTGAGGATCACTATAATCTCACACTTGAAGAACAACGTCAGTTTTTACTCAAAACCGACCGCGCTGAGTACGGAATCTACGATACCGAAATCGATTATTTCCTGAAATACTTCGAGGAGATGGAACATGTCAAAGCCGTGGGAGGCCTGCATGTGATCGGCTCAGAACGTCATGATGCCCGCCGGATTGATAACCAGTTACGCGGACGCGCCGGACGTCAGGGCGATCCCGGCTCCTCGCGTTTCTTCCTCTCCCTTGAAGATGACCTGATGCGTCTCTTCGGCGGTGAACAGGTTGGCAATTTGATGGAGCGTCTGAAAGTGGATGATTCGCTCCCCCTGGAAAATAAAATCGTTGCCAATATCATCGAGCAATCGCAACACCGTGTGGAGGGAGCAAACTTCGATGTTCGCGAACATCTCCTCGATTATGATAATGTCCTCAACCAGCAACGTGAGCGCATCTATAGCCAGCGTGACCGTGTCTTTACGAAGGACGACCTGAGCGACGATTTGCAGAGTATGCTCCGCGTGGAAGTTGAGAACCGCGTCCACACCGCGCTGGCAGATGAAGATGAAGGTCCCTGGCGATTGCTGGCCTGGGCCGAGGGTGTCCAACCCTCATTCACAGATCGTGACGATGAGCTTTTCCCCTCCTTCGGAATGAAATTGCTCCTCGAGGAGCTTCGAGATTCTGAAGAGCCTCAAGCCGCGCTGCTTGAGCTGCTGCGCGATACGATCAACGCAGAACAGGAACATATCTACAAAGCCATCGCATCCCTTGTTTATCGCACAGGCGATAGCCTCGAAACCCAACTTAGTGAAAGACTTGATCTCCTCGATACCTTCATCCAAAATCAGGGAGACGTTGAAGAGGTGCAGCGCCCGCAGGAAATTCTAAACGAGTTGAATAGCTTGATTCACCTGCCCTTGAAATTGACGAATAATCAACTTCGTACCCTTGCAGATGATGCCTATGAACTCGAAGATGACCTCCGCGAAATGATCGAAATACAGCTTACAAAGATCAATCTCACCCGCATGATCGGGGCAATTGAATATCGGTTGGAGCAACCGCTTTCGCTCAATAATAATGAACTCGCTGAAATGGAATGGAGCGAGGTTGAAAAGGAAGTTCTTGACGCCGCCGATCAGGCCCTGGAAACACGGCTGGAAGCTTTGGCCGGAGAAAACGGTCAATTGGCACGGGACCTCGAATCCGCGCTTAAACGTGAGCCTGTAAAGATCTGGAACGATACGGCAAATGCCCGTCTGCTTCTCGGCCTCGCGCAGGGTGTCCGCTCTGGCTTTGATGCCCGCACTCATCAGCAGGTCAAACAGGTTTTTGCCCGTTTCCAATATATATATCTGGAGGCGCAAAGCCTGGTCAACCGCGAGGCTGAAGAGTTGATCGAAGAGGTCATGGATCATTTCAATGCAGCACAGGATGCGCTCCAAAGCGCGTGGGGTGAGGCAAAATGGCGCGAGGGAAGGGCTCACGCCACGCTCGCCGACTTTGGGCCTGCCACCGACATTCTGGGGGATGATCTCGCTGACACATCTCCCGCCAATCTCCCCGATGAATCGCGCGAAACCCTGATCAACGAACTGGGCCGCCTGCGAATGACAGAAATCCAGCGCCAGCTTTTGCTGAGTGCAATCACCGAGCAATGGGTCGAGTACCTGACAAAGGTGGAGGCCCTACGTGTTTCGATTGGGCTGGAAGCCTACGCTCAACGCGACCCACTGGTTCAATACAGGCGACAGGCCTCCGAAATGTTCCAGGTTTTGATGAGCGATATTCGCTCACAGGTGGTGAGCCGCGTTTTTGCCTATCAGCCCCGCCGCTGGAACGCCAGCCCCCTGGGTGCTGTGGAAGCAGCGAATACAGTTTCTGATACGGCACAAAAATCAAAACCGACAAAAACAAAAAAGAAACGCAAGCGGCATAAGAAGAAATAATCAGCCCCCTCCCGGCCTCCCCCAAATGGTATGGGGAAAAATGTTACGAAAACAGCTATTTTCTGCTAGAATAAATAAAAAATGAAAAACTACGTCACCACATCCTCCCTGAATATTTTTATGGTTTTGCCAAAGGTGGAGCTTCATCGCCACCTGGAAGGGTCGCTGCGTATTGAGACCATGCTTGATATCTCACGCGAGCATGGCATTACAGTTCCCAGAAATATCATGCGTCTGAGCGATCTCGTCCAAATTCAGGATGAGGAACCGTATACTTTTGCAAATTTTCTCGAAAAATTCAAAACCTTGCGCCTCTTTTACCGCTCTCCGGAAGTGATCGAACGCGTCACCCGCGAGGCGGTTGAAGATGCGGCGCGCGACAATATTCGCTATATGGAATTGCGCTTTACGCCAGTCGCATTGAGCCGTGCTGAACGTTTTCCCCTCCAGGATGTGGTGGATTGGGTTTGCGAGAGTGCCAACAAGGCAGCAGAAAAATTTGGGATCACTGTCAAATTGATTGCCAGCGTCAACCGTCATGAAAGCCTGGAATTGGCAGAACAAGTTGCCTGGATTGCATCCAACTCCCTGGACAAAGGCATCGTTGCTCTTGATATTGCCGGAAACGAAGCAGAATTTTCAGGCAAACCCTTTGCCCCGATCTTCCGCGAGGCAAAAGAATCAGGGCTGAAGATCACCGTCCACGCAGGGGAATGGGCTGGCGCAGAAAACGTCCGGGAGGCGATTGAAGTTCTCGGCGCCGATCGAATTGGTCATGGCGTACGTGTTATTGAAGATGAAACCGTGGTTGCAATGACAAAAGAACGCGGTACGTGTTTTGAAGTTTGCGTAACAAGCAATCATCAATCCGGGGTCACACCCACCCTGAAAGAGCATCCATTGCGAAAAATGATCGAAGCCGGATTGAATACGACCATTAATACTGATGACCCCAGCATCTCAAGAATTTCCTTGAGCAGCGAGTTCCAAATGGTTCACGATCAGCTTGGCATATCGCTTGATATGCTCAAGAAACAAACCATGAACGCGGTCAACGCGGCCTTTGTTTCTGATGAGGAACGAGAAAGACTTGTCAAAGATTTCAAAAAAGGGTTAGAATAGGGGCTATAGATATCCTCTCACCCTAGCCCTCTCCCGGAGGGAGAGGGAATTAATAGGAACGGACAACAAAGGCGCACCTTTGTGTTTTTTCCACCTTTGTGATCGCTAGGAACAATGGTGAGAAAGAAACAAAGGTTTTTTTGTCTCTTGACCCCTCACCCCGTCCTTGCTTCGAAAAGGGCACAAGCGGGAGAGGGGTTGGGGGTGAGGGGAGTTCTTCGAAACCCGATGTGCAACGCATCAAAAGCAGATGCAATGCACATCTATCCTATACCTTCTTACAGTCTATGCTCCGTAAGAAGACGAATGATGTTTACCAGTAAGAAAGCTAAAGGAGTTCGACATGACCCAGGATCATTTTAATGCCCGTGATCTACTTATTACCAAAGGTGGTCAGTACACTTTTTATCGGCTGGACGCGCTTGAAAAAGCCGGTTTGGTCCGTTTGAAAAAATTACCCTTCTCGATCCGTGTATTGCTTGAATCTGCCCTTCGTCAGGTGGATGACAAAGGCATTACCCCCGATGACGTGAAACGGATTGCCGCGTGGACCCCCAATGGCGAACGCCCCGGGATCCCCTTCAAACCCTCCCGGGTGGTGATGCAGGATTTTACCGGTGTTCCCGCCGTTGTGGATCTGGCCGCGATGCGCTCTGCGGTGGCACGTCTCGGTGGCGATCCAAAGAAAGTCAATCCACTGGTACCAGTTGAACTGGTCATCGATCATTCGGTGCAGGTTGATTTTTTCGGTACTCCCGATGCACTCCAACGCAATACCGAAATTGAATTTCAGCGTAACAAGGAACGCTACGAATTTCTGAAATGGGGGCAGAAGGCCTTCGATAATTTCCGCGTTGTGCCCCCCTCCACAGGGATCATCCATCAGGTCAATCTGGAGCATCTCAGTGAGTGTGTCCCCGCCCGAGAAGTGGATGGCGAATTGCAGGCCTTTGCAGATACCCTCGTCGGTACGGATTCACATACAGTGATGATTAACGGACTCGGCGTTCTCGGCTGGGGTGTCGGCGGGATCGAGGCAGAGGCCTCCATGCTCGGCCAGCCCCTCGATATGCTGCTCCCAGACGTGGTCGGTTTCAAACTCTTTGGCGAAATGCAGGAGGGCGTCACCGCCACCGATCTTGTTCTGACCGCCGTCCAGATGCTGCGTGAGCAGGGTGTGGTCGGTAAATTCGTCGAATTTTACGGCCCGGGCCTGGACAGTATGTCGCTCCCGGACCGTGCGACCATCGCCAATATGGCCCCCGAATACGGGGCAACGATGGGCTTCTTCCCGGTGGACGAGGAAACCCTGCGCTATTTGCGATTAACCGGTCGCTCCGAAGAGACGATCGAACGCACCAAAGCCTATCTGACAGAACAGGGCCTTTTCCGGACCAGTGAAACCCCCGACCCCGAGTTCACCGCCACGCTTGAGCTTGATCTCGGCACAGTTGTCCCCTCTCTGGCCGGGCCAAAACGCCCGCAGGATCGAATCGCATTGACCAATATGAAGCAGGAATTTCAAAAAGCGCTGACCGCCGAAAAAGGTTTCCACGGTTTCGGTTTGAGCGCAGATGAAGCAAAGAAAAAAGCCACTGTCGGCACCAATGGCGGCGGTTATGAACTCGGTCACGGCGCACTGGTCATTGCGGCGATCACCTCCTGCACGAATACCTCCAACCCCTCGGTTTTGGTCGGGGCGGGGTTACTGGCAAAGAAAGCGCTCGAATTGGGGCTTGAGGTTGCACCGCAGGTGAAAACATCCCTCGCGCCAGGCTCACGCGTTGTGACAGAATATCTGCGGCAGGCAAATCTGATTGAGCCCCTCGCCAAGCTTGGCTTCGGGATCGTCGGCTATGGCTGCACAACCTGCATCGGTAACTCTGGTCCGCTTCCCAGCGAGGTGGCGAAAGCAGTCACCAGTGAAAAGCTGATCGCTGCCGCAGTCACTTCGGGGAACCGAAACTTTGAGGGCCGCGTCCACCCGATGGTGCAGGCGAGTTATTTGGCCTCCCCACCCTTGGTCGTCGCCTATGCGCTGGCTGGCACGGTCGATATTGACCTCGCAACTGAAGCGATCGGGACCGGGGTGGATGGCAATCCTGTCTATCTGAAAGATATCTGGCCCTCCACCAAAGAGATCATGGATGTGGTTGCGGAGAGCGTCAAGGCGGAGATGTTCAAAGAGAAATATGCCGAGGTTTTCGCCGGTGATGAGCTCTGGAATGAGATCAAGGTCAGCGAGGGCGATCTTTATGCCTGGGATGAATCATCGACCTATATCCAGCATCCCCCCTTCTTCCAATCCTTGACGTTGGACCTGCCACCGGTTGAGGACATCCATGGGGCCCGCGTGCTGGCCCTGCTAAAGGATTCGATCACCACCGATCATATCTCACCGGCCGGGAATATCCCCGCGGATGGGCCTGCCGGAAAATACCTGCAATCAAAGGGTGTCAAGGTCAACGATTTCAACTCCTTTGGCTCACGGCGCGGCAATGACCAGGTGATGGCACGCGGTACCTTTGCGAATATCCGCCTGAAAAATAAACTCGTCCCCGGCGTCGAAGGCGGTTATACCCGCCACCTGCCGGATGGCGGGCAGATCTCCATTTTTGATGCGGCGGTCAAATATGCCAGGGATGAGACCCCGCTGATCGTGCTGACCGGCGCCCAATATGGGACCGGCTCCAGTCGTGACTGGGCCGCCAAGGGAACGCTTATGCTTGGCGTAAAAGCTGTCATCGCCACCTCCTATGAGCGCATCCACCGCTCAAACCTGGTCGGGATGGGCGTGATACCGCTCCAATTTGCGGAAGGCGAAAGCGCCGAATCACTCGGATTGACAGGTGAGGAAACCTTTGACATCACAGGCTTAAAAGACATTATGGCGCCGATGAGCGATGTGTCCGTCACCGCAACAAAGACAGATGGCAGCACGGTTGCATTTACCGCAAAGGCTTTGTTGAATACCGAGATCGAGGTAGAGTACTACCGAAATGGCGGTATTTTGCATACGGTGCTGAGGAATATGGTGCGATAGAAAGTAGGGAAGACGAAAAAAGAAAGAGAAATCCCCCGTTCACTTGTTGTGAATGGGGGATTTCTTGTTTTTATGATGTAGGAATGAGAATTTTATCTTCGCACAATTAGTCTCCAAACGTAAATCTAAAACTGTTGTAACGCCCATCACATTCACGAACCATATATCCTGAAGAGTTCATCTCTATCAGATCTTGATAACAAAGTATGAAATTCTGAGAATCGGGCTTTACTTCAAAAACAACTGTCATCTTTGCCTTTTCTTGATAATAGACTCTGATACTATTCTTAAAGTAAGAATAAGACCTTTGAGCTTCGTATTCAATATAATTATCGTCTTCGTATGCATATAGATAAAACATATCATCAAAGACACTATATCCAGGGGTAAGCCTTTCAACTTCTAACTCTATAACTAGAAATTGAGTATATCCGCCCTCATACCCACCATTAAAGCCACGGGGTCCCTCTGGTTTATATCCGTTGATAGTGTCTATACGGTACGCGTTTTTTAGTATTGCAGAATAATCTTTTTGTGTCCAAATCCATCCTATGTCTCCGCCATTGAGATATATTTTTATAGGGGTAGGTGTCGGAACAATAGTTGGAGGAGGTATTTTTGTGGGAACTACTACATCAAATTCTATCTTCGAAATAACTAATGCCCCACTCTCATCACGCATAACTTGGTCTCCGGTTAACCGCTCACCCTTTTTTCCGATTACTTTTTGAACATCCAGAGGTTGCACAGATGGATAAGGCATTAATGCTTCCGCGACATATTTTCCTCCACTCAATCCTCCATGTGGTCCAAATGCTCCAGTCATAAATTTTCCGTTTCTGACTATAGTTTTATCCTGCCCGGAGAAGCTATTGTGGATACCATTGACTGAAACCATGATGATTGTATAGTGAGGTAAATTTGTTTGACCATGAATGACAACTAAGTTCTTGTCAGTTTGTTCTACCTCAAGATTGATATATACGGATAATGGTGATGCTGTCGGAGAAGGTAGTGGTGTTGGAGGTTGAGACGATTTAATAACATTGGATACTAGTCCTGCAAGGATAACAATAACTATTAGGCTTATTGAAACTAGCACAGCTAAAATAACAAGTTGCAATTTTGTCATTCCTAGTATTTTTTTAGGCTTCTTGTACTGTTTTTTTGTTCGTTTCTTATTCGCTACCATCGTTTTTTCCTTGTTATTTTTTGTACTCCACTATTTGTCCTAAAAAACCTTTCTCAACTAACTTTTTGAACTTGTCACCGAGTAAGTATTTATATGTATTATCATAAACAGTAGATGGGAATAAAAATGTTGGAGGGATAGATACAATATCTAAGAAGTCTTTGGTAATTGGAAATTTAACAGAAGCTATCACCAGATTATTTAAATCGTAATTTTGGTAATTTAGATCTCGCAACGTTCCGAAAATTCCATGTTGAACATGTGTTCTTAGGCTCAAGGATGTTTGACTAGAGCGTAAATCACACCATTTTGTTTTTTTTCCTACTTCAATGCCTTCAGATGCTATTCGGTGCTTTGTACTGCATACTGGATTTTCAAACTGCAAGAAATATACCCATCCAAATTTATCACATTTTCTTGGGCAAAATGTGTATGGAGGTATTTTTGTCCTTTTGTGGCACGCAAACCACAGTGCAATAAACAAATTATCAACTAAATCAATCCAAGGGGTTCTAATCCCATAATGTTGCAATAATGCTCCTCCTATTTCACCGCCAAACCTGTTTGCTTTTGTAGTATTTCTCCATTTTACTGTTAAATTTTCATAAGCATTTATGCGTTCTTCAAATTCTTTCTTGTTTCCATCAACTCCCCGAAACAAGGAAGGCACCATACCTGCATAATCTTCATTTTGCCCTCTAAAAAACACTTTGTACGCTCCACCCAAATTGCTTTTTAAATATCCAGCAAAACGCGCAAGTAATAATGGGTCTTCTAAATATACATAATCGCGATTTTCACTTTCTTCGACTTTTAGAATATGCTTTTTCCTTAAGTATTTTCTCTTACAAAATTTGTATGCTAAATTATGCATCTGTTTTCTCCACTTTCTCTTACATTCATTTAGAACCACAAAATGCCTTATCTAAAGTATTATGCGAGATTAAATTCCCAGTGTGGTGTGCAATCTTGGTGTGGGCGGGTTGGTTTTCGTTGCTGTGTCCGCATGGACGTCAACATCCACGCTAGTTAGCCAAAGCCGGATAAATCCGACTCGGCGAACCAGTCGCCTTTAGCACGTGCGGATTAAAATCCTGCCTTAGTTCTTGGAAACCCCTATGGGGCTAAAATCGTCCAGTTTGATAGGGCTTCCGTACTCCTGACAGAGTACATTGTTCTGAGGGAGGGATTTATCCTGCACCGAACCCCTTCTCTGCGTCTTCTCCTAATGAAGAAGCATCTATTAAACCGCCTGCTTTTAGGCTCGGCTTCGAAATGTTTTTCAGCTTTAGACGAATTTCTCAAATGCATATTCTTTGATCTCTGTCCCTTCGTAACCACAAACTCCCGCGCGTGGAGAGTTGGATAAAGGCAGGAAACCTTCATCCCATTCATCATGTTCTTTGGCGTGCCTGTCACAATAAAAATTGTTTTCATATTCGAAAACGTTGAGCCATTGCGCTGGCTCTTCACCGCAAATACTGCAAATATAGAGAGGTGAAAAATTACGTGAGAGAATACGAATCTTTTTTCCACGCGGAAATGAGCCTTCTCGCTCGGCAATCATTTTCACCGACAGCTCGGTTGTTGAGCCGAAATCGTATTCGTAACGTATTTTTTTGTTGAAAGGAATGGCTTTCCCGATGGCGACATGGAGATCGTACTCTTCGGTTTTCCAGCTACCGAAGAAGGGATCGGGATCAATATAGGAGCTATAGTATGTCTCCCCAACGACAAATTGACTGAGATGTCCACAGCACTCCAGCCAAATATCACGCAAAAATTGATCGAGTTCTGCCAGTGTGGAATTTGCCGCAATCTCGATATCCAACCAATAAGCGGATTCATAAGGGTCTTCTATGCGAAGATGGAATATTCGCGTTTTACTGCCGTATTCGGCTACAATGGCGTCTTTGCGTGCTGCACAGGTTTTAAGATGCCGACCCATACCGCGTTTGTCGTAGGGTTTTTCGCAGGAAAAACAATAACCAGGGAGACTGGTTGTCTTTGCCATTTTTACTCCCTCCCTTTTGAGGGAACCGCAGCAACCACAGCAAGTTGATATTCGTTTTTTCTCTCAGTAACTCTGTACTCTATAATAGCGCGATTATCATTGGGAAATAATTTTTTCTTACGCTTGATAAGTTTCTTGATGAATAGTGTTATATCTTTACGAATTCCTTTTTCTGTTTCTGGCATGCTTTGAACAAATTGGGATATCAATTCATTTTCTTTATTTTTTGGTAGCGTAGCTGTAGTCCATGCCATGCAGGCCATACCAACCAGATTTTTGTAGGCGTGTAATGTTGAACCCATATCCTGATTGGGTTCTATTAATTTTTGTATTCTTTCAGAAACTTTTACTTCACCTTCAGGATTTAGGACAAATTTGCTGTCTTTGTATTGTGGCTTTTTCTGCATAGCACCCATTAATTTTTGTAGAGTAGAATCTGTTTTTTTTCCTTTCTTGCTCTTCTTTCCTGCTTTGTTTGTTTTCTCTTTTTATTTTTGTGTCGTTTTCTTGTCATTTATTTTTTCCTTAAACCTGATCGTAGAGTTTCGTCATCCTTGCGGGAAATACCCCCCCCAAGAGTCAGAAGGTTACTTTCCTCCCCCAAAAGCCTCCCGCAGGACGGCTTGCATCAACTGCTCAGAGTGGGTTTGATTTTGGGCCACCTGCGCTTCGAGTTGATCGCAAAAAGAGAGCGGTTTTTCAATTTTGGCGATGTTTTTTTCTCGGTGTTGAATTCGTACGGGTTTAAGCCCTGCCTCATGGTACGAAAGCCCGATAAATCCGACACGATGTCCAGTCGCTTTTAGGCGGCTTTGGCTTATTAGCACGGAGGATTCATCCCCGTGCGGTTATAGTGAAAAAACTCAACACACTCTCCATTTTTACGCTTTCACATGCCTGAGCAGCAAAAATATCCTTTTCTGGATATTGACGACTCGTGTCGTCCATCTTCTTTTTGTACCGTCATCCGCATAAGGGAATTTATCTTTCAGGTCTTTGATCCTGTCATATATATTTTTGATCAATACTTCTGTTTCCTGCCCGCCTAAAAACTCAAGATCCGTCCCGGTTAATGATGGGTAGCGGCGGATCTTTTTGGGGTTTATTCTCTTGAAATCAAAGGATATACTGCGCAGCCGATCATATTCTGCTGTGGATAGCTTGTCGATAATCTCCCCAACGGGAATATCCTTGTCAATCACTGCCCAAAAATAATTCGAGTTTTTTTTCAACTCTTCGATCAATTTCCAGGCATCTCTTGTGGTTGCCTTGCGAAATTCCGCGAAGGCTGTAATTGTCTTTGCTGCTGAAGAGAATACCTCGAGAGCAGTAGGAATACTGATCGGCATCTTGCGCTCCTTTCCATCCCTTGGATATTATACGGGATAAATTCAGATTTTCGTTCGTTGCCTATTTCAATCTTGATCTTATCTCTTCAAACTTGGCCAGCATCCCTTCTCGTTCTGACCATTTTTCGACTTCTTCCAGATCAACATTTTGTGATTGGGCCACATATTCTGCCTGTACCAGGCATTGGTGATCGTTCCAGTGATAGTAAGCTGCTAGCCTATCTTTGACACAATCTGTAGGAGAAATAATGCGCAAGGTTCCGGTTTCTACTTCCCTTTCTACAATATCGCTAATCACTTCCTCACCAATCGCAAGGGGGCCTGCAGGAAATTCAATAAAAAGTTCTGTATCCAGGTGCGTGAAATATCTTCCCTGCTCTTGAAAGCCAAGCTTTATCATTACACTTCGGATTTTCTTGTGATTGATAGCGTATCTATTTACTAAATCCAAATCTTTGGATACATATTTGTTATTGCTATAAATTGTTACTACACTTCCCCCAGAAAGAACAACGTCAATCCCTTCTTTCTCCAAATGGGCTTGGACAAAAGCACTTAATTCTGCTTCGTTCATCTTATTGATCTTTTTCATAATGGCTTCTCCCGCCTTCTAGGCCTACGCCGATCCATACTTAGTTTCTCACGAATCTCTTCGGGATAAAAAGAGTATGCCTTTTCAAGCAATCCTTTTAGCTCAGTAAGGAAAGGGTAGCGGGGGTTA
>NZ_CEYOSI010000014.1:0-5875 GCF_982879505.1 Candidatus Desulfolinea nitratireducens | reverse complement strand
TCCAACCACTTTGCTGACCAGTACACTACCATTTTCCAGCTTTACTAGTTGTTTTTGAATAGAGTCTGGATCTGAATCAAAGAATCTGGCAATTTTACGGGCATACCCATCATTTCTAGCTAAGATATAAATCAATACTCTTTCAGCATTTATCGAACCTAGCAAGGGCATCAGCATTTTAATCACATCCTAGGAATTTCATATTCATTTATTATGTCAGAACATCGCTGACATAATAAATACATGTTCTGACAGTATAGCATGTTTTAATAATATGGGACAGACTTTTATTATGATTTCCCCCATTTCGCTTATTTGCACAAAATAATCTGTGCTAAATCAAATATTGAGAATTATATTATAAGGAATTCTATTCTCATCGCAGCGCGCAATCTCAATGCTTAGCACCGAGGATTTGGCTATTTCATATAGAGCTTCCTCAACTACCTCTCCATCTACAGATAGCGCTTCACCCGAGCACAATACTGAAGATATGGCTCTCCAAACTGCTCTTCCAGTTGACGCTCCTCTTGAAGTATCACGAAATAATGGGTGAAGAGGATCAGGATGGGCAGGAAGATGATCAGCCACCAGGTACTTATCAGCAGGGCTATCGCAATAAAAATCAGAGTCCAGGCAAAATACATTGGATTTCGGCTAAAGGCAAAAGGTCCGCTGAGGATGATCGTGGTCGGCTTCCGGGTATCCAGCTTATTGACAGCCGCAACTGCCCAGGCAGCGAGGAGAATTCCCAGGAGCAGGAGAGGCCATCCAAAAAGATGGGCAGGCCAAGTGGCTTGGAAGAGCGGTAGCGGGCGCCACAAATGCAGAGCGATACCCACAACAAGCAGTATCATGTGGCCTTCCGGAACAGGGATATTATGCCAATTAAGCTTATTCATAATTGGTTGGACTACTTTTTATATAGATTCTCATACTCCTCGTGCGGGATAACATCTTCACCGATCACGTAGAGGAAGATGTAAATGCCAGAGGGACCCATATATTTGAAGTCCTTGCGAATGGCCTTGATGGTGGCGTCGAAATCTCCATGGGAGCGCAGATATTTCTGGAACGAACCATATTCCTTGTCCAACTCAATAATTTTCTTTGCATTGGAAACGACAGCCGAAAGCTTGCGATAATGACGGATCACGCGTTTATCATTCGTCAAGTCGTCGAGATTCTTTTCGTGAAAGTTGGCGACGGTTTCAATATCAAAGTTGTGGAAGGCCTCTTTTGTACTCGGCCATTTGGCATCGACGACCTTCCAGGACATCCCAGATTGGAAGACGGATTTACTCATGATCTCCAGATAATCATTCAAGGATTGCGGGGTGATTTGTTCGGGCGGACGACCTTCGGGCATTTTTACTCCTTCTCTCTATTTCATTATAGGGATAAGAATTGAAATACAATCAATTTAGGACCTAAGATTTTTTATTGATCAGCAAGACACCATTCTGAGAGGGGTCAGCCAGAAGCAATCCGTTATCCACCTGGTTCGCGGGGATTCCTGCCGCGTCCACACGAGCGATGACTGCATCCAACGCGCTTTGATCGGGCAATCCAATGGAAAAATGGCGCAGCCCAAGCGCACCAGGAGGAGGCCCCGGAGCGCCCTCGCCCTGCCAGATATTCAACCCGATATGGTGGTGGTAGCCTCCTGCAGAAAGAAAGGCAGCACGCATGGCTGCTGATTTGCCCATCACGTCAAAGCCCAGTACGCCGTGATAAAAATCCACAGCTTCAGCGATATTGCGGACATGAATATGCATATGCCCGATTCGTGTTTCCTGTGAGATTGGCAGATCCATTTCCTCATCCTTTTTGAGATGGCTGAAGAGCTCATCCAGATCCAAAGCTTCACGCCCATTGCTGAGTGAGCCATCCGAACGGCGTGCGTAAAAGCTATTCTCGTCCATGAACCAGGCCCCATCTTCAGGAGATTCAGCGTAAAGTTCGATGCCATTCCCTTCGGGGTCATCAAGATACGTGGTTTTGGTCAGGATGTGATCAGTAGGAGAGTTTGGGTATTGTGCAGAAAAGAGACGTGCCATAGATCGGGCCAATTCGCGCCGATTCGGAAGCAGGATCGCGAAATGATAAAGTCCCGTCACACGTTGATAGCGTTTGGGATCAGGTTCCTCCACAAGGTGGATTAATTCACGGCTGCCAATCCCGAGACGGGCTTGCTTCGCCTCCCGCGAAAGGAGCTGGAATCCAAGCATCTGCTCATAAAAGGCGATCTGCTCCTCAAGGTTGGAAACTGTTAAGGAAAGGGAGGCAATTTTGGTATCGGGGTGGATGCTAAAATCTGTTTTATTTTCGGGTTCTGGGTATCTGCTCATTAGTTTACCTCTTTTAATATTGCGGTTTTTTGTATACAAAGCCCTGCGGTGCTGGCTCGCCATATCGCCAGGAGAAATATAAGAAATTCCAGGAAATTGCCCAGCGTTCATTTCAAAAAGCGATCAAAAAATTCGATCGTTCGCTCCATGGCAAGATTGAAATAATTCGAAATATTGTGATTATCCCCCTCGTATTTGTAGAGTTCCACATATTGATCATCATCCAGCATCTGATAAAAAAGCGATTCTGAAAACTCAAGCGGCACATCCTTATCGTTTGTACCATGGTGTAACTGCACTGGTCCCGAGATCTCATCCAGATAGGCGTTGGCAGAAATTGAATCCCAAAACTCAGGATTTTCCTCCCAGTCTCCATATTGCTGAAATAATGTTGTACGCCATGAATTGGGACGTGGTGTGGGGATAACCCTCCCATCGCGCCGCCAGTTGGTGAGCATCTCAGGATAGGTGGCAACCACTCCAGCCCAGATGACTCCGGCTTTAATTTCCTGGTTAATCACCATTGAGCGCAGGGTGATGTATCCACCCATGCTATGCCCCCACATTCCGATCCGATCTGGATCCGCGTCTGGATATTTCTTGATCGAGGCAACTGCGTTCAGGATATCGATTGTGTAATCGGGAGTGCTGTATGCGCCGCGCGCTTCCCCTTCAGATTGGTCGTGACCACGATAATCGGTTCGAAAGACGATATATCCGCTGCGGGCGATCAGGTCCACGTAGGCGATGTAGCGTTCGGTCGTACGGTAGATGTCCGGAGGAATATAACCATGATTGAAAACGATCACAGGCCAACCCTCGGCTGGTTTTTCTCCATTGGGCACAGTCAACAGACCGTAGATTTTCAATCCATCCGAAAGATAGGAGGCGTAATAACGACTGTAATTTGATCCGGTCGTAAGTGTTTCCTCGATGATGATATCGCTACCAGGATATTCACGAGCACGCATCCCAACAATGGAAAGTGGATGCGGGATAGCCGTCGCTGTTGGGATTGGGGTCGCTGTGAAGGTTGCCGTGGGCAACATCGTTGGAGATGGGGATACCCGTTTAGTAGGTGTTGGAAGGGAGGTTGGAACAGCCTGGGTAGTACATGCACCCATTAATAATAAAAAAACGAACGTGAATAACCCATTCCAAAGGAGTTTCTTTAAATTCATAGAAAAATTTACCAATAAAGTTGCTGTCACCTTGCCCCGTAAGACGATCGGTTTCTATCGATTCTTACCGGTAAGGAATTGTGAAGAGGCTAATTCTAATTGTTATTCTCGTTTTTATCCGACCAGACCGCATATTCATTTCCATTTGGGTCAGCAAAGTGGAAGCGACTGCCACCTGGAAAAGAAAATATAGCTCTCAAAATTGAGCCGCCAGCCGCCTCGATCTTCGTCTGGGTTTTCTCCAAATCTTTGCTATAGAAAACGATCAGAGTGCTGCCTGTTTTTATGGCAGCTACCAAATCAGACTTGTAAAAACCACCGTCCAAACCTTCATTTGAGAACGCGACGTAGTCAGGGCCGTAATCTTCAAAAGACCAGCCAAATACTTTTGTGAAAAAATCTTTGGTGGCAGCAATATCTTTCGCGGGGAACTCAACGTAATTTATTTTCTCATGCTCATTCATATCTTTATTCCTTGTTTAGCTGCATTTTTTTTGCAATATATAAGCCCCGATCAAAAAGACCTACTGGATCATACTGTACCGTGAGTCCGGCTTGTTCGAAGAAAGATAGCATTTCCTCCAACGTATATAAAGCCAGTTCATGATCTTCGGTGATATGCTCGACGCCGTTGGGGGTGCCGATCAGATAATGGAAGTGCATCTTTGAGATATTTCCTTCAAGCCCGCTACTATTCATCCGGCAGATCTTCAGACCGGGCTCGTCAATCGTCAGCACATGCGGGGAACCAACATTCCACTGTTCGGGGCTGAACCATGGTTCAACAAGAATAAGCCCACCCGGGTTGAGATGTTTTTTGAAACAGATCAGCGCATCCACAACCTGCCCGGCTTTTTTCAGATAACCAATTGAGCTGAACAAACACTGGACAACATCATATTGTAAGCCCAGCTCAAAATCACTCATATCCGCTTCCTGGAACCGACCGTTAGATACCTTTCCCTGGGCGATCCTCACAAACTCCGGTTCCAGATCAATGCCATCAATCTGAAAATTGTCAGAAAGATATTTGGCGTGCTCGGCAGTTCCACATGCCACGTCCAGGATGCTGCTGGCAGTTGGATGTTCCTGCGTGATCAAATCTTTTATCTGTTCGGCTTCTATAGCGTAATCTTTGAAGCTATAGATCAGGTCATAGTATTGGGCTGTTTTACTATACATGATGAACTCCTTCATAGGTTACTTATCAGATCACACCAAGATCAGTGACGGTCTTATCTGAATCTGTCTCGCCCGTATTCACCGTCTCTTTGGGCTCAAATAACAGGATATGCGCTTCCTTTTCAGCCACGGGTAGATGCTCCACACCTTTTTGAATAATATAAAACTCCCCTTCATTCAATTCAATATCGCCATCGCGGAGCTTAATGAGCAACTTCCCTTTCACCACTAAAAATAATTCATCTTCATTGTCATGATGATGCCAGACAAACTCACCTATCACTTTTACTAATTTCACATTTTGATTATTTAGCTCACCGACAATTTTAGGATCCCAGTAGCTCTCAAATTGAGAGAATTTCTCGGCCAAATTTACTTTATGCATTCTTTTTCCTTCCACGATAAAGATAGATCAGACAACCCAGTAATACCCAAAAAGAAATCGTGACGATAAATCCCCCGATGCGGTCGATTGCAAAGGAAATCCCGAGCAGCCCAAAAAGAGCGATATATTCCAGAATGATATAGGGAATATGCGTCCGTTTTTGGGTCCGAAAATCATATTTAAAGACGTAATCCAACAGCCATTCGACGAGCATATAAAAAAGGATGAAGCTGAAGTAGATCATGATCCAGGCAGCTTTGGAGAGAGCCCAATAGCGAATGTAGACCACCGTCAGTGGAATGGCGAGCAATAGCCAGGCGACCCCAAATTTGCGCACCAGCCTGGGGTTGGCCTGCTTCTGGGCAATAAATATCCCGGCGATGAGCAAATTAAATATCGTTGCTGAAAGAACAAATAGCAGATCAAATCCGTCAATGGCGAAGAGCGTCATCCTAATGCCGCCCGAAGAATATAGTTGCCAATTTCGTGATCCAAATTCAGTAGATCATGGATGCAATACAAGTACCTTGTAGTGGCGACTTTAGTCGCTTTTTTGAGAACGTACACGCAATTTTTAATGGCTAACACTAAAGTGTGCCAAGCGAAGCCATTACTACGACAAAATCGTGAACTACTGAAATTATATGTTTGGATCATACCAGAAAAGAAAAAACTTCCGAAGCTTTCAGAACTTCGGAAGTTTATATTTTAGAAGATAATTCTCTAGCCACCTGACACTTTAATAATTGAATAGTTGATCGGCATCAATTCTCCAA
>NZ_CEYOSI010000013.1:23356-29588 GCF_982879505.1 Candidatus Desulfolinea nitratireducens | reverse complement strand
TAGTAAAAGGTAGCAATGGTCAAAGAATGTGATAGCTCTAAGTCACTAGCGTAATTGTATAGATGACGAACATACATGTAGAAAGCGCTGTGAAAAGCTGTCTCGAAATTATCGATAATGTCAGTATCCTTCAGCCCACCATTTTCTTCCGACAATTTCTGCATCCGGAATAATTTCCTAGTTAAATTCTTGAATATTTCATTATAAAAAACACTTGTTTCAATCTGCTCAAAAGTAAACTCTGACAATTTTGATTCGTGATTCTTAACCCAACTTTTTACCTGAGTATTTAGCTCTTCCTTTGATATATTTCCAAGAATATAACTATTAAACCAAGCTAGGAAATCGTCTGTATCTCCTTCAATCATGTTGCATAATGAACGACGAATATCATCTAAACGATGAATAGTTTGAAAGAACTTTTTTTCTCCCTGTTGTATATAAATATATAAGGCAATTAATTCCTCTGATCGATCATTAATGGCAGCGTTTTGCGCTTGAGACGCAAAATAAATCGATCCTCCCCCAACGAAAGGATCAATAAATCTCCCTTTGTAGCGTGGAAGTATAGGGAGGATTTTTTCAGCCTCTGATATTTTTCCTCCTGGCCATTTAACAATTGCTTTTATCGTTTCAGCCATAATTATTCTCAAGAACAATTGTACTATATTTCAAATGCTCAAAAATACTTCTTCCCCTGCATTAAAATCCTGCTGATGATCGCGAGTAATAATGTGTGCGTTGCCCTGTCCCATCACTTTCCACCCACCTTCAAGCGATCCAACCAACGCAGATTTCTCGTCCACGCCCAGAATGAATTGCCCATCCGCCAATTGGCGGCGCACGGCAAAAAGATACGCAGACCACAGGCCACGCATGCGATCAAAATGCGGGATAACGAAGGTTGGCGGAAGAACCTGAAATGCTTCAATCGAAGTTAACCCAACGGAGCGGAAATTGGGCACTCTATCTGCCAGGATCATCGCGCCGGCTGAACAGCCAGCATAAACCGCGCCACGCTCCCAGGCTTTTTGGGCGGCTTTCCAGGCGCGGCTGCCCTGCATCGTTTCGTAGAGATAGTTCGGTTTTCCACCAGAGAAATAGATCAGATCAGCGTTTTGCAAGGCCTCTTCCCATTGGGGATCATCGGCTGATTCCCGATCGATGATGCGGGCGGGGGTTACCTCTGCGCCCAATTCTTCAAAATGCTCGCTACCCATTTTGAGCCAGCGCTTCACACTGGCATCACCTTCCTGCCCGGCTGCGGTGGGCATACAAACCACGCGGGGAGCACGTCCATTTGTGTTGACCGAAGCCAAAAGATGGCGGTCAATTTCGTTCATTACTGATAAATATTCACCTGAACCCACTAATGCGATCAGTCCATTCATTCTTATAGTCCTTAAGTTTTTACTCTTTCCATTGTATATCGAATTAATTCCAGTGCATCATTATACAGGTTAAAATTTTCTTTCAACCTTTCCATTTTTTGATTTTCCAGATATCCGTGGCAAAGCCTTCGATAAAATAGCGATCATGCACCACCGCCAGAATGCTTCCGTTAAATTGTGTCAATGCCTGATTCAACCTGCTGCGCCACCTCGATTATCGCCTGTGTGGCTTCATCCCAGCGATCTTCATTTTGCAAGGTTTCGATCTCAGCAAAATCGACCGAGATCATCAGGCTCCTGGCAGAGTGTAACCCGCCAAGTTTCTCTTTTACACCTTCGTTGACAATTCGATAATATTCAATCGAAGATTCCCAGCTCATCCCCGACCACTCCGATGGTCTTGATTAATAAGCTCCTCTTTTAGAATATAAGAAATGGCCTGGCGTGTTTCAATCGAGGATTATATCGCACCTAAAAACCGGGTAACTAAACCAAATCCGAAGAGATTCTAAACAACTTCTAAACATCTATTTTTTATACTGTAGTCAATATACGGGAAGAAGAAATCTTCCTGTTCTAACCAAAAGGATAAATCATGAACAAGAAAATTAAATTTTATACAATATTGATTGGTATCGCAGTCGCGCTTACAGCCTGCTCTGGACTCCCGGAAGAAATCCAGGGTCTGGATATCAGCAACGTGAGCGTTCCCGAGCAAGCGCTCCCTGATGAAGATGGCCAACAGTCTCCAGAAGGTCAAGGCCCTCAAGGGCAAGGCAACAGAGAGAAACAGCGTCGACAGATTGACCTGTCTGCTGCCGCATCAGAGTTAGGTGTGACCGAAGAAGCTTTGAAGGAAGCCTTGGGAGAACCCGGACAAGGGAGGCCTGATTTTGCCGACGTAGCCGCTCAGCTTGGTATCACTGAAGAAGAGCTGATCAATGCACTCCGTGTACCTACTGGTGGACCGAATAACGGTCAGCAAGGCCAGGGCCAAAATGGTCAGGGTCAGGGTGGGCAAAATCGTCCACGGATTGATTTCGCAGCTGCCGCATCTGATTTGGGTGTGACTGAAGAAGCCTTGAAAACTGCCCTGGGCGAACGTGGACAAGGCCCGCCAGATTTCGCTGCTGCTGCAGCAGAACTGGGTGTCACAGAGCCAGCCCTGATCGATGCATTGGGTGTCCCGACTAAAAGTCAGTAGAATAAAAAAGTGCGTTGCATCTTTTGAGGGTGCAACGCACGTACTCACGAGTATAATCAGATTATTAAAATTATCTCTGCCGCAAATAATAAAGCAAATTATTGATCTATATCCCCTAAGTCAATCGAGATCAAAGGAGAGTTATATGAGCAAGAGAATTTCCACACTTGTGATCTTATTGGGGATCTTGGTAACCATCCAATCGGCCTGTTCATTGCCATTTATTACCAGCTCATCTGAACCTGAAAACGATCCCTCTCCCAACGTTCTGCCAACGCAAGAGCCAAGCGACACTGGAGTGCTGGAAATCGAAACAGTTACTGTCATTGATATTGAGACGGAATCCATCCCGATCCCACCCATTTATGTAACGGTTGCCGGTCATATTGAAGATGTGCCGGTCTATGCAAACTGCGATGCATATCCGGATTTCCGCGAGAAATTATTGCTTTTTTCAGAGACCATTTCCAAAACTGGAGTGGCCTTCAATCTGCAAATCGAGTACGAGTTTTTCCTCGGCGTTTCACGCTGCGAAACGGATGCGATGAAAGCTTCCACCGATGGATTGAATATCATCGACTATCTGGCGATCCACTATGGTTTTGAAATTGACCCCCATCAGGAGGGTGGCACAGAAGAAGGGGCTGATAATTACGCGGATATTCGCTACCTAGGGGGAACGCTTACCTCAAACATCAGTGAAAATGTGGGCGGCCTGGTATGGAATAATCCGCCACAATTTAAGGCACTCAGCCGGGGAGAGGCAGGGTGGATTTATCCCGATTACACATGGCATCCCGAAGTTCTGACATTGGCCGTCAGCCGCGACCATCATCAGGGCGATTTCAGCAAAGACGATATTGCCAGCGGAATTTGGATACCCAAGGGACCCAACAAAAATTTCTGGGTTCACGATTCTGGCGGACAAATGGTTTACATTGGGCCAGGTGAACATGAAGACTGGGGACGTGACAGTGAATTTTTATCAACTCCCGAATTCGTACAAGCGCTCTCCGACCAGCTTGCGCAGGGGACACTTGATCGTAATAAAATCTATACAGTCACTTTGCCTGTTCCCCAGAGGATCATCTTCAATGCTGACCAGCATGAAAAATTATTGGCCTTGTTGGATCAACTCGCCCCGCTGATCCAATCGGGTCAGGCTCGTTATGTGACTTATTCTCAGGCTGTGGAAATCTGGCGAACAGAATACGGGGCAGAACCCAATATTTTCTTTCGCGAGGGCATTGAGCCTCCATATGAAAAGCGGTAAAAGATCATGACCAAAACCATCCTTGTCGTAGACGACAGCGCCAGCGTCCGTACCCTTGTTCGTGATTACCTCACCGAACAGGGACTGCGAGTCGTCACTGCGGATAACGGTCAGAACGCCCTCTTCACCGCCCGCCAGGAAAAGCCCGATCTGATCCTGCTCGATATTATGATGCCCGAAATGGACGGTTATCAATTTGTGACCGCCTACCGAAAAGAGAGTGAAACACCCATTATTTTACTCACGGCAAAACTTGAAGAAACCGACAAGGTTTTGGGACTGGAACTCGGCGCGGATGATTACGTCACCAAGCCTTTTGGGATGAGGGAACTGCTCGCACGGATTCGCGCCGTCCTGCGCCGGGTCGGAGCGGACTCCCTTCAACCTGCTGCCCTTAAAGCAGGGGATATTAGCCTCGATCATGAGACCCGCCAGGTGCGCGTGGACGGAAATTCCGTTAACCTGACCCCTTCCGAATTTGATCTCCTCGCCACCTTCATGACCTCCCCCGGGAGAGTATTCTCACGTGCCGATCTGTTGATCAAATTACAGGGCACCACCTTCGAAGGCGTCGAGCGGACAATCGATGTGCATGTCCGCAATTTGCGCACCAAGATCGAACCAGACCCCTCCGAGCCGCGCTATATCGAAACGGTTTTTGGGGTGGGGTATAGATTCAGCGATTCTGCGAATCAACAAAACGCAGAATCGTTGAATCGCTGAATCGGCGAATTCCATGCGCTCCCTCTCCTTAAAACTCACCCTCGCCTTTCTGATCGTCAGCCTGACGGTTGCCGGATTGGCTGCCGTATTTACCTGGCAGGCGACAGCCCGCGAATTCGAGACTCTCGTTGTCGACCGCATCCGCGATGAGTTCATCGAAAAGGTGACCGGCTATTATCAGGATCATGGCTCATGGCAAGGGATCGCTCAAGAATTTCCACTCCGACGACCGCAAAATCAGCCGCCCAACCCCAATCAACCCAAACCCGCACCGATCATTTTTGCCCTTGCCAACCAAAATGGAGAGATCGTCGTCCCGGCTGGAGAGTATCGCCCACGGGAAATCGTAGCTGCAGAAATCCTCGCTGAGGGCACACCCGTCGAGGTGAATGGTATCGTCGTTGGGACGGTGCTGCAAACTGGCAACGCTCCCGAACTGGACCCGGTTGAACAACGTTATTTGGAGCGCAGCAACCAGGCCCTCCTTCTGGCAGCGGGCGCAGCGACGATCATTGCCTTAATTCTCGGTGCGGGGCTGGCACGCTCCATGACCCGCCCGCTGCGAGAGTTGACTGGCGCAACCCGCGCAATGGCACGCGGTGATTTGGAGCAGGAAGTCCCCGTGCGATCAAAAGATGAATTGGGGGAGTTGACCGCTTCATTCAATCAGATGTCTGCCGATCTGGCACGCGCGACAGAATCCCGCCGTCAAATGACGGCTGATATTGCCCACGATCTGGGTACTCCACTGACGGTGATCGGCGGCTATCTTGAGACGATAGAAGAGGGTGTCCTCGATGCCACCCCGGAACGGATTGCCGTCATGCATACTGAGGTGAAGCATCTTCAGCACCTCGTCAGCGATCTGCGGACGCTTTCGTTGGCTGACGCCGGGCAGATACCGCTTAATCGGAGGCAAGTTGAGGTCGGGGCATTGTTGCGGCGGGTCGCATCATCTTATCAACTGGCTGCCGAGCAGAAAGGCGTCATCCTGAGCGTGGATACAGAATCCGCCCTCCTGTCTGTCCAGATAGATGAGGAGCGGATGGTGCAGGCGCTGGGAAATCTGGTCAGCAATGCGCTGCGCTATACGCCACCTGAGGGAACGATTAGCGTTCAATCTTCAGTTTTCAGTGGGCAGTGGGTATCCATTATTGTTGAAGATACTGGCGCGGGGATTGCAGCGAAGGATTTGAGCCGCATCTTTGAGCGATTTTACCGCGGCGACCAGGCCCGAAATCTGGACGCGGGCGAATCAGGGCTCGGGCTGGCGATCACCCGCTCGATCATCGAGGCGCACGAGGGGGTGATCCTGGTGTCCAGCGAGCTGGGGCTGGGAACCAGGTTTGAAATTCGATTGAAAATATAGAAAAACGTCCCGCAGGTTTAATTGGATTCTGCTGGACGCTATTTATATGAATATCAATACTTTTTACAATGAAACCTTATTTTGCGAATGTGTTATATTAAATAGCGCATGTCCATTCAATTAATCGCAAAAGGAGAAGAAAATGAAAGAATCTAATGCACTCTGGAAATGGCTCTATGTCGGTGGTGTGGTTGTTTCAGGGTTGGCAGGAGCCTTTGTTATAGAAAACGCCATCCTGGGATTGGTCCTGATCATCGTCGGTATTCTGGTTG
>NZ_CEYOSI010000013.1:0-23346 GCF_982879505.1 Candidatus Desulfolinea nitratireducens | reverse complement strand
GTTGGGATTTTTTACTTTGACCCCGAGAATTTCCTCGATTTTGGTGTTCCCTACCTCGTGCTGGGTTTGGCTGCTAAAACCCTGTTCAACCTTATTGCCATTGGTCCCTTCCTGACCGGCTTTTTCGTCGGCGCCTTCACCTTCCTTGGGCCGGTTGCACTAACACTTCTTGTAATGCTTTTCATCAAGAAAAATTTCTAATCCCAAGTTTTTGTAAAAAGTGAACCGCCTGATGAGGGCGGTTCTTTTATTTTATCGGGATACGGGTGAATCAAGACCGGTCTGGGAACGAACCTTGAATAGACTTCTTACAAAAGCCCCATTTTAACACTGCTCTAGCCGCCGGGAGCACCTATGCAAAATGTCTAATTACTACCGCTTCCGAAGTGTGATGGATTGAAAATGTAAGTGACGGCTGGATTCGCCAGTATTGATCTGCCTAAAAGAAAGCAGGTCAAATACTTCGCCAAGAATTCGCTTCAAATGTTCATCATCATAAAATGAAAAAAAACGTTTGGGTTCACAGTTATCTTCCTCCCAGATTCCTTCATGATCTATTCCCCCATATACACCGATAAAAAACAACCCGTCTCTTTTCAAAATCGCATTGACCGTCTGCAAAACAGCGGGCAATTCTTTTTTAGGCAATTGGAGCAATGAGTTCATTGCATAGACCGCATCAAATGACTTCTCGGGAATTTGCAATTCACTAAAATCCATTACTCTGGCATCAAGGCCCTTTTGTCTGCATAGTTTGACCATTTCCGGGGATAAGTCAGTGCAAAGAACCTTCAATCCATTTTCCTGAAAGAAACGGCTATCTTTCCCGGGCCCTGCGCCAATTTCCAGCAGGTTTTCTTTCTTCTCCGTAATCAATAGAGATAGAAATCTGCTCCGTTCTTCAATTTTCCAAGCCTGGATTGAGGCAGAATTGCGTTCCTGAGCACTTTTATTATAGGCTTTTTCTAAATTAGTTTTTAAGTTTTTCACATGATCTCTATCTGAAAATATTCTTTCAAGATTTGCCTGAATTCTTCATCATTCGCAATTTCTCTGAATATTTTCTGACCGGCGATGGTTTCTATAAAGTGATTATCTCGTATAGTAACACTTCCCTTTTCCGTTGCCAGGGTGCATTTGCGTTCTCTGGTAAATGACGATTCCAGTGAGGTTTGATGATATTCGCACATCCCTGCGTAATCCTCCAATTGTCTTTCGGCAAGCGAAAATAAATATTTTGGGACATAATTAAGGTCATCTTTGGAAGCTTCCAACCGTAAATATTTCGCGTCGTGCTCCCTGATGATGAAAAAGCCACCAGGATCTTTTTGTTTCAATCCCAATTCCATTCGAATTGGCTCTAGGAAACTATCCCCAAAACCCACATCAACGAGCCAGTCTTCATCCAGGCTGACCACCAGGGCCATATGATCAAATTCCTGGCCGATCTTTTCATCTCCAAAGACCCTGGCTGAGATCATCTTGACCTCAAAGCCAATTTCTTTGAGCAGCGCATAGAATAAACCATTGAGTTCATAGCAAAAACCGCCTCGCAGATTGGAGACGATTTTCCTTTCAAGTTTTTCCAAATTTAATTCAATTTTTCTTCCAAGAGGAATATCCGGGTTTTCAAATGGCACAGCCTGGAGATGCTTTCTGTGAAGCAACCCCAAAGTCCTTTGATCGACTTTGAGTTGGCCGTGAAATGATATTCTTCGTAAGTAGTTGTTTAGATTCAGGGCCATGAGGGTCTATTTCACAGCATAAATCACAGTATCCTTATCACGGAAGACCTCATCCCAAAGACCGCCCTCGTAGCTTTCAAATTTCTCCAGACCCTCGCCGGGATAGTAGTTCTGCTCGACCTGACCAAGCACGATATAGCGGACCTCATATTTTTGCAGGAAAAGCTCTGCTTCACTCAGATCAGTAGTCTCGTAAAAGGCCCTGATCTCTTCTACGCGATCGGTGATTAGATTCGGCGGGATGAGAGCGCGCTGCTGACGCTGATGCCAATTCCAGCCGACGACACCGGGCAAACCGGTATAGATCGTATAACGACTACCCCAACGATACTCAGGGGTATTGGCCTCAACGATGACCGGCGATCCATCCACGTTCTCACGCATCCACAAGATGCCCTGATAGTCCTGGCCCAGGTCCATATCTTCCTCATCCCAATGGGAAGCGGTGGCCATATAAGCCATCCCGTCCAACCCGGGAGGGGCCTCGGAAGCGGTCCGATCACGGATCTTATCGAAGGTGGCGGTCACGGTGAAGAGGGCGGCTCCAGCCAGCAAAACGATTGCCACACTTTGCCAGGCACTGCGCCAATTTGGTGTCCACTTTTTTGTAATTTCGGGAAGCAGCCATCCCAGGGAAGCCCCCCCGCTAAGGGCAAAAAATGTCCAGGTTTGGAGATAAAGTTTAAAGACGGTATTCATCCGTCCGATATCGCCAACCAGGACGATCAATTCGACGGCGATGGTCAGAACCAACCCTGTCCCGACGAGGAATAGAACCAGACGTTTTCCCTCATCGAGGTCGGCGCGCAAGATCAGCAACCCAGCCCAAAAGGCGAGCGGCAGCGCGATCCATCCGATCCCGACACCGAGAAAAGCCAGCCAGATCAAAAATGCCAAAAGTGCTGCCCCAAACAAATTCATCGTTGAGCGATGGGGCCTCAGTTTATTCAGCGCGGAGAGGGGCGTATTTGCCATCCATTCGTGCGTCTCCCACCACATCCACGAAACGATCACGAAAAGGAAGAGGCCCCAATGCGTAAAATAAGAACTGAGCGGCGTATGCGATCCTGTCCATAGACGGGTTTCACCATAAGCCTGCCCAAAGGAGGCGATATAGGGCTGATAAAAAATTGTGGCAAAAATTGCCAGGGCTGCCATTCCCGCCAGTGCGGTTCCAGTGCGGAAGATAATAGATTTACTTTCTCCCTGCTCTGGCTGGATTTGCAATCCAGCGGAGTTTTGAAGATTCGGGGATTGCAAATCCCCTCTGAGCCTGTAATGACTGGATCGGAAGAGGGCATAGCCAACGACAAGCGCCGCGAGAGGAAGATAGGCGAAGATATCCCAGGTGTTGGTGGGGCGCATCGCCCCGATGATCAGCCCGCCCATTGCCAACTCAAAGGTGATCTGGAAGAATGACATTTTTCCGTTTAATCGCGCGTGGACGAAGGATAGCGCCCAGGCAATTGCCAGGACTGCCAATGGTAAAACGATCATATGGGCGTGCAAATCGCTATATAAGAAGGTGAACAGGGGAAATTCGGTGATCGGTTCAACATCGCCAGGTGCAGGGATCACGCGGCTGGGGAGCCAGTACCAGTCACCACCCCTGAGAGGCAGAATGGCGCCGGTCGTCATTTTCGCAAATCCTCGTATCGCCAGCCAGAGATGCTCAAAAACATTAATATCAGCGTAATGACCGTTTGAGTCGATGATGCGCTGCAGGCCATGGTAGACGGTGCGGATCGTGCCAAGGTTGCCGAGCAGGATCATGCCAGCAGCAGCGGAAATACCGGCAATGAAACGTGTTTTGAATTTCGAGATTTGAGATTCGATATTCGGGTTTGGAGATTCGGAATTTATGTCTTCCGCCACTTCACGAGTATTGCGAATCGAGGTTCGCCCTAATAAATTCCAACCGATAGAAAATGCACCTGTGCCAACCATTGCAAACAGGGTTGGCAATATAAAATTATAGGCTGTAGTGGGGGTCAGGCCAAGTAATTTGACGGGCGTACCAACCAGCACAAAACCGTAATAATAATAATTAATATAGCCACCCGCAAACCAGGGGTCGTACGGTGGGAAGGAGGTGCTTTTCAAAACCGCGTGGAGGTAAGACAGATCCATTGGGCGCTCGCCACCCTTGGAGGGGTGCCAGAGATCGGGATTGCCAATGCGGATAAGGAGATCGATCAGGAAGAAGGCCAGGAAAAGTCCCTCGATCATCAGATAATACTTTCGATTTTCCTGCCATTCAATGCGCAGTGCATCGCGCTGTCGATAAGCCTGCCATGCGCCGATCAGCATGATCGTGGCGAGGACGAGGGCAATCGTTAATCGGCTATAGGGGATTCCGAAGGATCCCAGCAACCAGGGGAAGTAGGCCAGTAGGACCAATCCCAGCGCGCGTGAGAGGGGGTAACCCTTATCAGCGAGGCCGGGGAATGCCATCCGCACAATGGGATAGGTAAATACGCCGAGAATGAAAACGAAAAAATACCAGAGCAGCAAACCCAACAGAGGATATTTATTGATCGGGGAATCGGCATCGAAGAGCTCTGACCAGGTTCCACCGGCACGTTGCTGCGCCCAATCTTCTTCGGAGAGCATCAGATCTTTGGTTTCACCCGGCTTATAATTGCCCGCGGCTTTGGGCGTAAGGTTGACAACATTGCTCAAATCCACTGCACCAAGCAGGGTACGGACCCGGTCAACATCGAAATTTGGGCTCTTTTTGAAGATCAATACTTTGGTATGATCGTAAACAGTGAAAGCTTCTTCGGCAAATTGATCGTTGACTTCCCAATGGATAAGACCCGGAATATCAAGCGTGGGGAAGGATTCAAAAACCTCGACCAATTCATAACCCAGCTGCTCTTCGAAATCTCCGGGTTGGGCAACGTTGTAGCACCAAATAACATCTTTTTCCGGAGGGCAGCCGATCAGATATTCATAGTAGGCTTTGCTAAGGGGATAACGCTCCTCGACGCGGGTTGTGGTGGCCCATTGGCGATTGGAGGAGATAAAAAGATATTCTCCCTTTTCGAGGTTCTCAGTGAAGCGGGTTAATTTTGCGGCGTTATCTTCCCAATACATCTCCATATTGAGACCATTCTGATAAATCCCACCAAAGCCATCATACCCATCCATGCGGAGGGGAAGACCATCATCCCAGGATGATTCGTTGATCGGCGCTGCACCCTTCACGGTGAGAGAACCAGCGTCCGTTGATAAAGTGAAGAAGTAGGTCTCTCCAGCCACGAGCATGATTGGCGAATCAAGAACGAGGGTCTGGAGTTCGTCAGTAGAAAAATCTGCAGTCAGGGATGCATTTGCAAGAGCCTGTTCGGGGGGCAAATTCGGCTGGGCTGAAATCAGCATGCTGAGGGTTTTGGGATCGGAATCGACCAAATCCTGCACGTGGGCAAGGGTGACTTCGGTCAGAAGGCCATCCACTTTGGGAACAAAATGATTGCCATAGGGCATATCGGCCTGGAGAGGTGTCCCCATCGGATAGGTTAAAGGCTGCTGGTAAAACTCTCCATCCCCCTGTTTAATGCGAAGATTGATCGGGCCGGGGACGTTCCTGAAAATCCAGCGTGTCGCCGCAACCCGGGGATGCGGATTCTGGTAGATTTGAACGAAGGCGTAAGCCCAGAGAGCTGTGGCAATGAGGACGCTGCTCCCGATGAGAACAGCGAGTAAAGTTGGAATGTTGGAAAATTGGAAGGTTTTGCTTTTGAACTTGCCAACTTTCAAACTCACTGTCCTGAGCTTGTTGAAGGATGCCAACTTGAAAACTCCCCAGGCCGCCATCATCGCCAAAAGCGGATAGATGGGGAGTTGATAACGCATGGTGGGATTAAATTGAGTGGACTGCCAGAGAAAGTAGAACGCTGTCCAACCCCAAAGGAGGAGATGGTACCGTTCACCTTTAAGGATACGCCAGCCCATCCACAGGAAACCGGCCCAGGCGAGAATACCCAAGGGGTATCCCAGTCCCCATTTGGTCAGGTTTTCAAAAGAGTACAGTTTGGAACGCCGCGCCCATTGGAATGCGAAAGGAAGATCGGCGTCACCGCTGGCCTGCGCACGCTGCTCCATGATATTGCCAATCCAGGTCTCGTTGGGAATCACGCCAAAGAAACCGGGACCACTGAAAGCATAGGGTTGGAAGAGACGGAAAGCCAAAAGGGAAGCAAAACCACCGACGATCAGGAAAACAGTGATCTGTGTCCAGTCGAGTTGTCTATGTTTCGCAGATTCTTCTACTTCATCTACGGGTTGCATGAAACGAAAACGCAAATGCAGCCGGGAGCAAAATCGCCAGAACTGCCGCGTTGATCTTCGAGGCAACGGCCATACCGAGGGCAAGACCAAATCCGATGCTGTACAAAAAGAGGGGATTGCGAATCAGTTGTGTTATGTAGTCCGTATTGCTTGTCTTGTAATGGCCCTCACCCTCCGCCCTCTCCCTCAGGGAGAGGGGACTCGTTCCTTCTTTCTTCAAATTGGAGCGAAAAGCAATCTCCACGGCAAAATAGATTGCCAGGAACATGAAAAAATTGGTGAAGGTGTCTACTGTGAAAAAATGCGACTGCTGAATTTGCAAAACTGCGAATGTTGAAAATGCTGCAGAAAGGAGGGCAACTTTCCGTCCGTAAAGCCTTGCCACGATAAAGTAAAGCACAACGATGCTCAGCAGATCTGCCAGCGCAGAAAGCTGACGCCCGATCAGATTAACCTGACTGTAGCCAGTTTCCCCGACCCATTCGGCAACATAGCGGGCAGCAAAGATCGGAAGCGTCCCGTAAACAAAGAAACCATGTCCGCGATTATGCGGGTTGAGCGAAGAACAGGCGGTATCAAAATATCCACCCCAACTCTCACAGCCCGTTGGCGGTGCTCCGATCAGCTCATCCGCCGACTCGACGGGAATAATGGCCGTCTCAACCATCGTCAGGAAACGTTCATCAGGATGCAGGTGCTGTCCATCGTCCCAATCCAGGCCAACAGATCGGAACCAGAATCCAGCGAGAATAATGAGGACAAGGGCTATATCGTAGAAAAGAGAATGTTTATTTTTAGTATCGTTCATAATTTAAAAATTAACCGCCACACTTGCACCTGCGATTCAAGTGCAGGTGAGACGCCATTAACATAATTTGGAAGTATCCCATTACGGCACAGAAAAAATCATAAAATCATGGCCTTCAAGAGGTGAAGCTGAAGTATATCGGCTCAAGGTCCCGTTTGGATAAAGTCTCGCCAGCTCAGCAAGAGCAACCTGATCGTTAGTCCTCGTCATAAATACTTTTGGCCCATCTTCCGTTAGGCTTTCCGCCAAATTCTCTGGCCAGAGTGCAAAATCACGGTTGGGAATCCCCGCCCAAACACCGGGCAAACGTGTATCAACCCAATGCGCATAGGGTACGATCCAAACCGTATCCGTTTGCCCATAAGTCTGTTCAAATTGCTTGATCACCTGCCCCATCTCAGATGAGTTCCACGCTCCCGTGCGGTAATTTTCTGCGTATTTATTGAAGACGAGATCATAATTCTGATTGAGGGAAAAAGCGACCAAAAAGATGGTTACACCCCAAGCGATTAGATTTCCCAAGCCCCGAAACGCACGCGACCTCAGGCTTGTCAGCAGACCATCCAACGCCAACGCGACGATAAGAATTACCACAACCGCCGCGCCTCCTGCGCGATTTAAAGCCGGATTCTCTTCCGGAAAGGCAATCGAAAGCGTCGAGGGGAGCTGCAAAAGTAGAATGGACAGAAGCAAGAAAAGGTCCTGCCAATGTCCCGCCCGCAGATATCGAACGAAAAGAAGGGCAACACCAACGAGGAAAAGCGCTCCGCTGACCACACCCAAAGCTGGACGCCCCGCCACAGAATGCACCCAAATATCACCGTTATCCCAGTTGAACATCCGTGCGCCATCCCAGAGATTATTAGCAAATATCTTCAGGCTATCTTCCCCTAAACCGCCCATGCGTGAAAGTGCACGGATGGAAAAACCCTCTGGATTTTCCAGTGCGTAGCGCCCCAAGGGGAGGAAAATAATAATTGAAAATAACGTGAGTATAAGAAGGTGAATAATAATTTGCTGCCGCGTGCCACGTGATTGCTTATGGATTAAATACAAGCCAATCGCTACAAGGACCACAACGGGCATGATCCGGAAGGGGCTATAGCCATGCAATCCCAGCCCGAGGAAAATCCCGGCCAGAATAAAATCGTTTCGACTCTGACGACGAATACCGCGCAGCAAATGAAACAATGTGGGCGCAACAAAAAGCGGATAAAGCGGGAAGCGCAGTCCAACACGGCTGATCACGTTTGGCCAGTAGGCAATCCCCATGAAAAATAATGCGATCAAACCAACCCGTCGATTTGCCACCTCCTTACCGAGCAGGTAAATATAAGGGAGGGTCAACAATCCCAATAAGGCTGTGCCCAGCTTGAGACTTAAGAATGATAATCCCGTGCCAAATACCCTGGCGACAAAAAGTGTCCAATACATTTGGAGCGCTTCGCGCCCCGTATTGCGCTCAAAGAATATCTTTGTCTCACCCTGGGTGATATCGTATACATCGAGGATTTTTTCGGCATGATCGCTGAAAGGTTCAGCCGGAACCTCCCCTATTTGGTAAAGCCTGAAGAAGAGCACTGTAGCAGAGACAGCCAGTACAAGCAGGGTCCAGCGGGAAATATTGATACGCCAATCACGCTGCTGAAAAAAAGTTTTCAGACTTTGTACTCTTTCAATAAGGGAAATATCTGATTGCCAAAATGACCAGATAAAAAGAAAGAGCGAAAGAAGCCATAAAAAGAGATTGAAAAATGTAAACCTGTTCCCCGCAAAGGTGTAGAAAGCCACCAGCATAAAAGGAAGAGCCCAAAAAAATGGTTTTTTTCTAAATAGCAGATCATCAAGAGGAAATTCATCATCTCGCAAGACAGGCAGGCGCCATTCCTTGTATCTATAGGCAAATGCCAGTGCAATGAATGCAGCGAAAAAGAGAATGATCCCCGCTCCGCCGGAGTGGCGTGGCGGCTCAAACGCGGATTGCCCCATCAACGCGAGGAGCAGGGCCAGCAGGGATCGCCAGGGGAAACCGCCGGTTAGAAGGTTTGAAGGTTGAAAGATTTCAGGTTTTGAATCTGTACCCAGCGTTTCTTCAGCTTCATATAGCGCGGCAGGTGCGTTAAAATCATCTCTAGGGAAGTCGATCTTCTCCCCATCGGTCATTCCCAGTTTCGATTTAAGATAATCCAGAATACTCGGTTCATTCATATTAAGACTTTAGACCTTAGGTATTAGACTTTAGACCTCAGACTTTAGACTTTAGACTTTAGACTTTAGACTTCAGACTTTAGACTTTAGACTTTAGACTTTAGATTTTAGACTTTAGACTTTAGACTTTTTTCTCTGCCACAACAATGATACTCTCTCCCCAGCGCAATGGCAAAAAGGGGATTCCGACAATTGCCTGGAATCCACCGAGTGAGCCGAAGAAGAGTTTTTGGAGCATCGCCGGAATGATGGAAATATAAGGTACATCCCAGAAGCCATCCGAAAAAACTTTGAGCGGACTGAGGTCCGCACTACGGATCATAGAGAGCCATTCGGCGGGAGGCTTGAGGGCGATATGAGTCGGATCCTGGTAGCCAATCCACGCATCGCCTTTGAGGGGTTTGAGGAGCGAATCCAGGTTGGGGGTGGCGAGGATCAGAATCCCGTTGGGGGCGATGATCCTGCCCAATTCGGAGATGGCAAGTTCCGGGTCACGCAGGTGCTCGACAACATGTTTGATGATGACCACACCGAAGCTCGCATCCGCAAAGGGAAGGCGTTCCGCACTGCCGGTATTCAAATCCGTTGTATCGGTAACCTCACGAGATTGAACCAATGCCCAATGATTGACATCCAGCGCACTGGTATCAAAATCCGCTTCAAGATCGCCAATCAGGTGTCCCATCCCGGACCCAATCTCCAGCAAGCGGGAACCACGCTTTCCGTAACGGCGCGCCAGAATCGCATAAAAACGATTCGACCACCAATACATGCTGTATTTGGCGAAGCTGATATTTTCGTAGGTGTGTGTGGAAAAATAATTTTCGTCGAAGGACATAAGATCGGGATTCGATATTCGGAATTCGGGTGTGCATCCCAATATCGAATATCGACCAAGGCTATCGCTTTTTCGCTATATAAAAGGTAAAAGTGCCATCATCAACCGGCTCTACTGAGGCATATTTGCGTACAAAACGCTCTGTAAAGGCCAAATTCCAACGGGTGGGAACAAGCATCCATTTGCGCGTCAGCACATGGACGATCAGCGATGGCAAGCCAAAATAATGTCCCCATTCTAACACGCGCATCGCCTGCGGCGAGAAATAATGCCACCAACGCACCAACTCAAAACCGGCCTCGTTGAGCCTTTTTTCCCAAACAACCGGCCCATCGGCATGCTCCACCCGTGAGATAAAGCGGAACCATTCGGTATACAAATCTGCCAGTTTTTTTAGACCGATTTGACGGAGGCGGCGGGGGATATCAAGCTCGGATAGATAGCGTTCGTTGGGGACACAGAAGACGAAGGGCGCGCCCGCTTTTAACGTGCGGTTTGTTTCCGTTAAAACAGCATCGAGATGGGGGATATGCTCCAGCACCGAATTACTCAGCGCACTGGCAAAATATCTATCTGGAAAGGGACTCTGCGCGGCATCTCCCTCGATAAGCAGATCGTAGACATCCCGGGTTCCCGCCTCGTGGATGGGGCCATGCCAGGGATCGAGGCCAACGTCTATCTTGCGGTCAAAGGTGAGTTGAGCAAAATGACCATCGCCGCAACCCACATCCAGGGTTGGGGAGGGCAGGTCGAGGTCCTGATAATATTCCGATTCCACGCCCCGCACGAGGGCGCGGAAGTAGGGCAGGTCGCGGAGATGGAGGAAGATGTAATCTTTTGGAGGAAGGTTTGACATTATTTCATCTCTGAAACGTGAAAAGTGATGCGTGAATCTTTCTCACGTTTCACTCATCACGCTTCACTGTTTTACTGTTTCCTGATCCCTATTTACTCATTCCTGAGTTCTTCAAACAACTTCTCATACTTCTCCGCCACGCTGTCAGGATCATAGGTCTGCGCGAGGGCAGCTGTGTCACAGCGATATTTTCCTTTATCTGCAAAGATCTTGAGCAACCCTCCGGCAAGTTCATCTGAACTTCCAATAGCGGCAATTTCTCCCATCCCATGCATCAAGACAGGCTGACGAACACCCGGCAAGGCCGAGGCCACACAGGGAACGTTATTGAGCATGGCTTCGATCTGGACGAGGCCAAAAGCCTCGGTCGCATTCAGGGAGGGGACGACGAGCGCATCCAGAGCAGGATAAAAAGCGGCCATTTCTTCAGGATTGAGTATGCCGAGGAAAGTCCAATGTCCACGGGTTTCATATTCTTTGATCCGCGGCATCAGGCGGTCGGCATAGTCCTGTTCGCTGAAAACATCCTGATATTGCCCTGCGAACAGCACCTGGGCATTGGGGTATTTTTCGAGGATTTGCGGCATCGCATCCAGAAGGATGCCAACACCTTTTTCGGCGGCGAAACGAGTTGCCATCCCGATGACGGGATTCTGGTCAGCGATTTTGTGTTTCGATGCAAAGGCTGTTATCGCATCCTTGCCAGGATCAGGCAATTCCACAGGTGGAAGAAAAGTGCGCAGCTTATCTTTGTAGCGTGAGAGATATGGCGAATGGTCGGCGTAATCCTGGGTATAGGTGACGATCCGGTTTGCCAATAAACCCGCCATACTATTTTGAAAATGTACCACGGTATTGACAATGCGATTGAATAATCCTGAGGGGAGATTTAGGTCGCAATGATAGGTTAGCACAGCCGGTTTGCCAAAAAGTCGGCCACGCAAGGCCACCCCCGGCGCATCGAATTGAGGCAAATGCAGTTGGACAACATCGTGCTGCCAAACCAGTTTGGTGGCAACCAGGCCAAAAGTAGGAGCGATGACACCTTTGCTGACTCGAAATGCTACGGGAACGCGCACAACACGGACGCCATCCATCATCTCCTCACGAGGCAGGGATTTATCAAACTGGGTGGTCATCACGGTCACTTCGTGTCCCCGTTTGACCAGCGCGCGTGCCAGTCTTTCCGCGTAGATGGTCAGCCCCGAGGTGTGGGGGCGATAGTAGGTGAGAACGGTTAAAATCTTCATAAGCGGGCTGAATTATAACGCAGTCACTCCAATGGAAAAGCCTCTGAGAGTTTTTTCAGAGGCCAGATCTTTACGCTTTCTTTTGATTTTACCGATGATTCTATTCAACAGATTTCAGAATATTTCTGGCAATCAGAATCCCTTTTGCACAGATTTTGTGATCAGGCTCATAATGCGGCAAAACATTGCTCAATGGATATTTTGAGGGAAGATAAATTGAATCCAAAAATTCGCAATCATCTTCAGAGATATCAACTTCAAGTCCATTTTGCAAAAGAATATTTCTGAGATCTGAAATACCGTGCGTCCTTTTCAGCTTGATCGAATTTTCAACAAGTAATGCTTTCAACGCTTTCTCTACACATTGCTGGATATTTTGCAAACAGGGATTAAATAACTCACTCTCTGACAAAACAACAGCCGATTGAAAATTTTCTTTTGCATATTTCAACCATATAATTGCTTCATCTTTCATAGATCAACTCCCCAGATTCTATTTCAGATAAGAAGCTGCCATCTGAGACATTCGCCCGAATAGGAATAATATCTATCGGGATCTTACGAGTAATTTCTCTGATCAATTTGCGATATTTCAAGGCCAAAGAAAGATAATTTTCATTGCTGTCCTGAAAAACAGCCACATCAATATCATGCGGTTCACTTGAATTTAGAAAAGAACCAAAAATAACTATTTTTCTGATTTCTTTTTCAGATTTCAGTTTCTGAATAATTTCTTCTTTTAATTTTTCTTTCTTTTCTGAGTTCATCAATTTGACCTCTTCGCTACATAAATGCGATCATCAATATCATACCACTTTTGCCTACCTTCCCCGCCACTCTGCCTTGCGTTTTTCAACAAAGGCTGTCATGCCCTCTTTCTGGTCTTCGGAAGCAAAGAGGAAATAGAAGGCGCGTCGTTCAAATTCAAGGCCTTCAGTAAGAGAGAGCTCATAGGCTTTATTAACCGCCTCCTTTGCCTGACGCAAGGCCAATGGCGCACGGGTCGCGATTCGCTTTGCCAGCTTGAGGGCAACATCAAGATATTCCTCGACAGGGACAACCCGGTTAATGAGACCAAATTCGAGGGCCTCTTTGGCAGATAATGTGCGGTTGTTAAGAACCATTTCCATTGCAATCGCCTTGCCAACTGCATGGGTGAGCCGCTGGGTCCCCCCGGCTCCGGGGATGACGCCAAGATTGATCTCAGGCTGTCCAAATTTGGCTTTTTCGGAAGCAATGATCATATCGCAGGACATGGCTAATTCACATCCACCGCCTAACGCATATCCCGAAACAGCCGCGATGATCGGTTTTTTGATCGCGCGGATGCCATCGAAAAGTTCCACAAAACTACTTTTGACCATCTCCACAGCAGACATTTTTGCCATCTCGCTTATATCTGCGCCAGCGGCAAAGACACGCTCACTACCCGCTATGACGATTGCGCCAATTTGCTCATCCGCATCAAAGACAGAAAGCGCGTCAATCAATTCTGTCATCAGAGTACCGTTGAGGGCATTCATCGCGTCGGGACGATTTAGAGTGATCAGGCCAACGGTTTTATGGTTTTCTGCAAGAATTGTTTTGTAAATCATCCTTTACCTCCAGAATAAGTTTGTATCATTTTACACGAGAAAGATGTTAAAATTAGGATAACATCTTTAGCAAATAGGACTTACCCAAATCATCTTTATCTCGCAGCAATGCTCTGCGTTGCTGCTTGTCTAAAATACCCCAACGCAGAGCATTGGGACAAGGACAATAAAAATACGATAGTCCTATCAAATCAGGAGCAAATCATGGAACTTCTTCTAAATATCCACTCTGTCATCCGCTGGCTGATTGTATTGGCTGCGCTGCTGGCCCTTGCTGTTTTCGGTTATGGGTGGCTGGCAAAAAAATCCTTTCCCAAACTTGCCCGCATTTTGCCTGCCGCTTATAGTGGCTTGCTGGATACCCAAACCCTGCTCGGATTCATCTATTTCTTTGCGACAGGTCTGGCAGGCGCTGGCTTTCCCCGCTACCGCATTGAACATTTATCGATGATGTTTCTTGCTGCCATCCTAGCCCATTTGCCATCCCGCTGGAAAAAAACCGGAGATGGCCTGCGTTATAGAAATATTTTCTTCGTGGTCATCGGCACCCTCATTTTGATCTATCTTGGTGTGGCTGTGCTCCCTGGTGGCTGGAAGCTCTAGATGGAAATTCGCCCCTATCAAGATCAGGATAAAGCGGGACTTCTTGCCTTGTGGGAAGAGATCTTCCCTGCTGGATCACCGCATAATGATCCACAAACCTCGCTGGAGAATAAACTGCGGGTCGACCGCGACCTTTTATTTGTTGCCCTCATAGATGATGTGGTCATCGGCTCTGTCATGGGAGGCTACGACGGTCACCGCGGCTGGATCTATTCCCTCGCCGTCAGCCCCCCTCTCCGCCGACAGGGAATCGCCTCCGCCTTGATGCATACCATTGAAGAAAAGATCAAGTCTCTTGGCTGCCTCAAGCTTAATTTACAGGTGGTCGCCTCCAATGATAAGGTAATTGACCTCTATGAGGAGCTGGGCTTTTCCGTTGAAGATAGAATCAGTATGGGGAAAAAGTTATACTAAAATCAGGTGACTGTCACTTCTTTAAACACAGGAACCCTTCCCTTGGAGGGACGGGTTCCTGCAAACAAAAACGCGCTCCGTACGGAGCGCGTTTCCTTTATGGCGGGGAAGGCGGGATTCGAACCCGCGGTCGGGTTTAACCCCGACACCCACTTAGCAGGCGGGCCCAATCAGCCACTCTGGCACCTCCCCAATCTAATGTTAACGCTCGGGTGGACAAGCTAAAGGCGGAGGGAGTGGGATTCGAACCCACGTAGGCTTGCACCTAACCTGTTTTCAAGACAGGCGCCTTCGTCCACTCGGCCATCCCTCCGAGCGGGACGATTTTACCATAAAATGAAAGTATATATTCATCAGGAAAACCAATCCTGTATAATTAAAATTGGCATTATCCAACTATGCCTAACACAAATGTAAGTATCTGCATTTTTTCTTGGTATATAATGGAATAGAATATTTGAAAATATCATTTCTTTATTTTTTTTGGAGAATATTATGTCTTTATCCACAAAACATCAAAAAGGGCAGGGGCTGGTCGAATACGCTCTTATTCTGGCCCTCGTTTCTGTTGTCGTCTTAGGGGTGCTTCTCATTCTTGGCCCCGGTGTAGGAAATGTCTTCACCGAGATCAACAGCACCTTGACAACAAATAGTGGTAGTGCGTTTGTGCCTACTGCTGTCCCACCGACGGCAACGCCAGTCCCAACATGGACCTTTTGTGCAACTGAGGACGACTTTTGTAGTTTCAGCGGTACGGCGCCAGTTCGATACGGCGCAAATGGAACTTGGGTCACAGGCACTTATACGAACGGTGTAGCCTGTACCAACGGTGTATTTGGTGATCCCGTACCTATGGTTGTGAAATCCTGTCAGGTTTTTCAATAATCATATCTGCAAAATACAAAGAGACTCCTTTCAATTATTCATAAGGCACGTCCCGATTCTCACAGGCTTGGTTCCTCTGATGAGCATCTCTGCTGCAAATTTCTGCCCGCATACCACATCCCATTTTTGAAATCTTCTATAATTAAAGCAATTACCCTTCTCTTTTGAGAAGGGTAATTGCTTTGTCAAAGGTAGGTTTGCAACAAATCTGGCTTCAAGACAGGCGCTTTCGCCCGCTCAGCCATCCTTCCGAGTGGGGCGATTTTTCCATAAATGCTTGAATTCCGAATATCTAATCTGCACAATCTTGGTATAATCTTCGCTCTACGTGTCCTGCGTAAAATATTATACGTATGTAAATCACAAAGGAGCAGGATGAACAATCTAGACAAAAAATACCATATCTGGACTGCCGGTTGTCAGATGAACGTCGCTGACTCCCGCAGGCTGGGTTCTTCCCTTGAACATCTCGGTTACAACTTTACTGCGCAAGCCAAAGAAGCCGATGTGCTCGTTCTCAATACCTGTGTCGTGCGCCAATCTGCCGAGGATAAGGCCCTCGGCTTCCTGCATTCCATCCGCCCGCTCAAGAAAAACAATCCTGATCTCGTCATTAATTTGATGGGCTGTCTCGTTGGCGTGCGCGGCTCAGAAAAATTGCAGAAAAAACTTCCCTTTGTGGATGTCTTCTCCCCTCCATCAGATCCCGGCCCTTTGATCGCCTACCTAACCCAGGATGAAGATTACGTTGCCGAAACGACTGCGACCCAAAACAGGTTTGCGCTTATGGATGGTGAGATCATCATCCCGGAGCATGAGCGTGGCAAACTCGTTTCCGCTTTTATTCCCGTTGTTTATGGTTGCTCTCACGCCTGCACTTATTGCATCATTCCCTATCAGCGCGGCATCGAACGGAGTCGCCCTCTCGGCGAGATCGTCGCGGAGGCACGCTCATTGGCAGAACAAGGCGTCAAAGAGATCACGCTGCTCGGTCAGATCGTGGATCGCTACGGCAAAGAGGTGGAAGATGGACCCAACCTCGCCGACCTGCTTCGCATCCTGAACGATGTTGAGGGTCTCGAGCGGATCCGTTTCCTCACCTCTCATCCTGACTATTTCGGCGAAGATATTATGGAAGCCGTTGCAAATTTACCCAGGGCGATGCCCCATTTTGAAGTCCCCATCCAGGCGGGTGATGACAAAGTGCTGGAAAATATGAAGCGTGGCTACACCCAGGCAGATTACCGCAAGTTGATCGCGCTGATCCGCGAAAAGGTGCCGGACTGCTCCATCGCAACAGATATCATTGTCGGATTCCCCGGCGAGACCGAAGAGCAATTTGAGCAGACCTATCAACTCCTCGCCGATCTGAAAATGGACGTGGCTCATCTCGCTCGCTACTCTCCCCGCGAAGGGACGGTTTCCGCCCGCCGCATGCCAGATGACATTCCAGACGCCGAAAAACGGAGACGCTTTCATCGCCTGGAGGCTCTCCAGAAAACGATCGCAACTGAAATCAACGCGCGTTATCTCGGTGAAAGTGTCGAGGTGCTTTTCGAGGAAAAGGTCAAGGGGCGCTGGCGCGGACGGACACCCACGAACAAACTCGTCTTTGTCGAAACAGATGATGATCTGCGTGGGCAAATAATCCCCGTCCGAATCACCTGGACAGGCCCCTGGTCGATGCAAGCCAGCCTGATACGGAAACCCATCATTTCGTTATAGTGTAGTCATGCGCTATCACCATCTGCATTTTTAGCCGTAATGGAATAATTCTGGTTTTCGAAGGATACGAGCCCGTCAAAAAAGAATAACAAAAAGGCTCACCTTTTCGGTGAGTCTTTTTGTTCGAATAAATGTAAAAAGTCAACGCTAAAGCATTTGCGATTCAGATGAGGCAGTTCAAGCAAAACACTATATAGTCTTGTTAGGCTTTTGATAGATTTAGTGAGTTTGTATCTTCCCAAAATCGCATATTTCTACCAAAGGACAGACAGTGCATTCCGGTTTACGCGCCTTACAAATCTCACGCCCCAGGCGAATAATATTCAAATGACCAGCATAATAGGTTTCTGGAGGGAATATCTCTTCAAGATAAGGATGAGCCTGCTCCACGGTCATCTTCTCTGGGCGCAGCCCAATTCGGCCGGTGACACGATAAATATGCGTATCAACCGGGAAAGAGGGCATCCCCAATGAAAAAAGCAGCACGATCGCTGCTGTCTTTGGGCCAACTCCCTTAAACCTGGTCAACCAGGCATGGGCTTCATCCAGCGGCATCTTTTTCAAAAACTCAATATCCAACTCGCCGCGCTCGTCACTGATCTGGCGCAGCACCTTTTGGATGCGCGGCCCCTTCTGGTTTGCCAGTCCTGCTATACGCACAGCTTCAATAACCTCGTTCTCAGGAGCATCGCGAACCTCTTCCCAGGTTGGAAAATTTTTACGCAGGTTATTAAAACCTCGATCACGGTTGACATCATTGGTATTCTGCGAGAGGATCGTCGAAACCAGCTCGTCGATCGCCGGTAATGGATTCCGCCAAATCGGCTCCCCAAATTTGTCCATCAGCCGGTTATGAACATCCAGGGCCCTTTCTTTAATCTCAGACATTTTCTTTTTCCAGATTAAAAACAGGGCGACTTTCACCCACGATTAATTTCCGCCAATTCAAGATCGGGTTTACAGGTCCAAACTCAGCCAGTTCTTCCATCTCTTTATCGTCTACTATGCCAAGTTGACGGAGTATTTCGATCATCACTGCGGCGCGAACAGCTTCGGTCTTATCACCATCAGATATCTTTAGCGCAATACCAACTCCTTTTGGGCCTGCCTCCGTCAAATTGGGCAGGATCCCAACAGCCAGATATCCCTCTGCGCCCGTCTTGACGACAAGTTTTCCACGCCCAACCTGCATCAGCCGCGTATCAAAACGACCATAGCCACTCACCATTTCAGGAAAACCCATCATCGCCGAAGTGATGATTTGGCAGGCCTCTGCACGCTTCTGATGCAATTCATGGGGGTCTGTAAGGCGTGCAAAACCCAAGGCTGCATTGTAAAGGGGGATTGCAAAATTTGGCGCTGAGCAACCATCCGTACCGAGTTTGACCTCCGCAGGGTCGATCTGACACATCTCGGAAAAAGCCGCCAAAATATCCTTTTGAATTGGATGCTCCAGATCAAGGTAATTGGAGAGTGGCAACCCTCGGCTTTTGGCCTGCGCAAGCATTCCGGTATGTTTCCCTGAACAGTTGTGTCGGATCGAGGTTGGTTTTTCTCCTGCAGCGATCAGGGCCTCAGTGGTCTCCCTGTCTAATGGCGGGTGGGAGCCACATTGCAAATGGCTTTCCTCGATGCCAACCTTGGCCTGGATTCCACGTACCGCATCAACGTGCATGTCGGTGCCACCATGTGAGGCGCAAATCTGGGATATTTCGCGCGGAAGCAAGCCAAAGGCACGGGCGCCTCCCTGCTCGACAAAGGGGATCGCTTGAAAAGGTTTCGCAGCAGAACGGAGATAGGTTACAAGCTGGGGATTCCCGATCCAGGCGAGCAATTTTCCTGAAGAATCAACAACGGCCGCTGCTCCATAATGGAGCGATTCGACCGTTGTGCCGCGCGTTCTTTCCAACACCGGTTTGTAACTGGTTATCATTTAATCTTCGTCCGTTTTTTTAGAAGTATAGTGGCGGGTATAGTATTCTGCTAAACCATAACGCAGACGTTGCGTGTAAAAATCGCGCTCGGAGGCGAGAAAACGCAAGGGGGAGAGAAGTGCGGAAATCAGTTTTTCGGTTGCTTCAGGGCCAGCTTTTTTTTCAGCCAGCGCGTCAATCTTTTTATAGGCGTTTTTGATAAGTTTGTGTTGTTTATCAAGAGTACTTCCAGCACAAACACCGCCACGTCCACTTATGATGGTATAGCCTTTATAAGCATCACTGGCCAGAAGGTTGAGGTCTTCGATCCAGCGCGGCAGATCAGCGTTGGAGAAGAATGGAGGCTGGTTTTTGATGACTGTATCACCAACAAAAACGATTTTTTCTTCCGGGAGAATCAGCCAGATGGCACCCTTATTAGAGCCTGAATGGTGTTCAAGAATGATGGGAGTTTCTCCCCACTGAATGCTCATTTTCTTTGTAAAGGTAATCTCTGGCGGCGCCCAGCGGATATTACCCAAGCTGGGGAGTGCCTCCCACTCCGCGCCTGTTGTATGCCCTTGCGCCTTAAAAATACTTGGGCGACTGCGAAAAAAGATTGCGGCGTTTTCATGCGCCAGAACAGGGCAATCCATGGCACGCGCGCCAATGGTGCGGTCTACATTTGTATCGAGGCTGATCAGCAAGCGATCATACCCACTTTCAAGATCGAGGAGGTCGGCACGCCAGGAACGCCCATCTTCGGGGATGGGCGGTGCGTCAATATAGATCAGGCCGCGGGGAAGGTTGATCGCCCCCAATGTAACGCCTGCGTATTTATTTTCGATATGAATATTTTCTTTAAGAGATTGCATTTAGGCTTCCTGTTACTTGTTTTTTTTGATCGGCAAATTGATATTGATACGTGTTCCGGCTTGATAGTCATTATCAACCCAAATTTTTCCACCATGCCCTTCTACAGCAAGGCGACAAAAGGCAAGGCCAACACCCAGCCCAGATATCTTTTCTTTGCCCTTTACACGGACAAATTTTTCGAATATTTGGGCACGATCTTCTGAACTGATCCCGATTCCATTATCTTCAACCCAGAGTTGCAGCCATTCACCATCCACTTTTGCGCCAACCTCAATGTTGCCTTCAATCGGGGTGAATTTGGATGAATTTTCAATCAGGTTGATGAGTACCCGACTGATCATATCACCATCCACCCAGATATTGGGGAGGTCATCTGGTAAGATTTTATATAAATTCTGGCGGCGGGTTTCCGTTCCCGGAGTGACAGCATCAAAAGCGTCCTGAACCAACTTTTTGGGAGAATGACCCTGCTGTGTGGCTATCGGTTGACCTGTTTCAAGGCGGCTTATATCAAGCAGCGAGGAGATGAGACGCTCCATTCGTGCAGTAGATCTGCCAACTATTTTGATCAGAGAATCTGTTGCTTCGTCTTTATCTACGAGAAGACTATCCAGGAGATCCAGGCTGGAAATAACATTTGAAAGCGGCGAACGTAAATCATGGTAGATCATCGAGGCCAGATCATCACGTAAGGCATCCAAAGCCTTGCGCTCAGTTATATTGCGAAAAGTCCACTGAATCACCTGCTCATTTTCAAAATTAACATTGTGTAGATAGACTTCCACTGGAATCCCATCTCCATCTTTCACTTGCAGGATTGCCTCATAAGTGGCCGTATGATTATCGCGCAAATAGTCAAATTCCTTTCCCACACTATCCCAATCTATCACGTGAATTTCTTCGATCTTCAATTTACGGATGGCATTGGTATCATACCCACACAGCGAAAGTGCTTTACGATTGGCCTCAAGAATCAGACCATCCCAATCTGTGATTAAGATCGGATCAATACTGTCGTTGAAAAGTTCGCGATATCGTTTTTGGGTTTCTTCGACCTGCTCAAAGAGCTGTGCATTCTGGATCGTTGTCCCCGCCAGACTGCCAATGCCGGTCATCACCAACAGGGCATCAGGGTCGAAAACGCCAGAAATCGGATTAATGGCTTCCATCACGCCGATGATCTTTCCCTGTGCCTGAATAGGCGCTACCGCAATCACATTTGACTCTATTTCATCAAAAAAATCGCCCTTCGCAAAGGGATTCTTTTCCTTAAGCGCAGGGATCACAATCCCACGCCCTTCTCTAACCATTTTTCCGATTACGCCTTTGTTCGCCGGGACACGTTTGCCAATAATACTCCCTGCGTTATCCCCCGTGGCGGCATGAAAAACAAAATCTCCACCGGGCCCTTCCTGCAGCGCCAGTGCGACAGTTTCCACCTGCAAAGCCTGAGATGCCTGATTCAAAATCCGGTGATAGACATCATCCATCTGGAGCGAGGCATTGATCGTTACTGCGCCTTCTGCCAAGGCAGTCATTACGCGTGCCTGGCGTTGACTTTCTGTATACAGACGCGCGTTTAATATAGCCACTCCGGTCTGATCCGCTATCGCTTGCATCAACTCAAGATGACCATTGTCAAAGGCATTTGGCATTGAGTGGACAATGGTCATCACACCCACAATTTCCTCGTGTGCAATTAATGGGACACAAATCGCAGCTTTTGCGCCACTTTGCTCTACATCATCATCTGGGCGATGCAGCCAGCGTTCATCGAGGCTTGTATCAGGCACAAGAGCAGACTTCCTGTTACGCACCACCCATCCTGCCAGACCACGCTCAACGGTCGCGCGGAGTTGTTGTGTCGTATCATCTTGGATGCGCTGACCATAAACAATGACCGAATGGAGTGGTTTTCCAAGACTATCCATCACCACAATACTGCCGCGTTCGCCGCCCACATTATCAATCGCAGCGTAAAGGACACGCTGTAGCACAGTTCGCAAGTCGAGGGCTGTGGCAACCTCGCGGCTCACACGATAAAGTAGCTCCAGCAGGTTTTGGGTATGGTCAGTAGTCATTGCTAAAAGTATAGCATATCAAGATAGAGTAAAATCAACAAAAACTTTTGAAAAAGGTGAAAAATGAGTCTGGATATCAACCGCATTCAAGCCCTCTGTTTCGACGTGGATGGCACCCTTAGCGATACCGACGATCAATATGTAACTAAATTTGAAAAAATCATCAAACCCTTCTCTTTTCTCTTCAAGGATGCGGATGCTCACCGCACCGCACGCCGTTTTGTGATGTGGAGCGAAACACCGGCAAATATGATCTTTGGTCTCCCGGACACCCTCGGACTCGACGATGAGCTTGCTGCCATTTTCAATTGGCTGACACGAAAAAAACCACCCCCCTTAAAACATTTCATCCTGGTGCCCGGCGTTAAAAAAATGCTTACCGCCCTGCACGGACATTTTCCGATGGCCGTTGTCACGGCGCGCAACGAAGAGGGCACGATGCACTTCCTCGAGCAATATGAACTGACTCCTTTCTTCGAGGTGATCGTCAGCGCCCTGACAGCAGAAAGATCAAAACCCTATCCGGATCCCGTCATCCACGCGGCGCAGAAGATGGGCGTTCCCCCCGAAAATTGCCTGATGATCGGCGATACGACTGTCGATATCCGTGCTGGAAAAAGTGCAGGTGCACAAACGGTTGGTGTGCTCTGCGGCTTCGGGGAGGAGAAAGAGCTTCGTCAACGCGGCGCTGATCTGATCCTGGATAGAACCTCTGAACTGGAGGAGATTTTACTCAAGAAGCGAAGCTAAACAATGCTCGATACCTATCACAAAACCATGACAACAATTAGTAACTTACCAACCATCAAAGGATTTACCTGGCGAGGCATAGAATCAACTGATGGCCCCTTGTTGCAAAAATTCGAAGAAGACTGTTCAGTAGTAGATGGAGCAACAAATTTACAATCTTTGGATGAATGGGGGGCACTGGCAAAAGAAAAGGAAATCAACACGCGTAGTATAGTTGCCATCAATGCGCATAATGAAATAGCGCTAACAGGATGGTATCAGGTAGACGAACGGGTGGAGAGCGTTTTGGCCTTTCTTGAGGGACGGGTTCATCCCGATTTTCGGGGGAATCAGTATGGTACAGCCCTGCTTGATTGGCTGGAGAAGAACGCCGGTGCAAAGATGAAGGCTGTGGCCGGAGATCGGGAGTGCACCTACCGGATCATGTTTTATGACCGTGCGCCTGATGCCCCCGCTCTATTTGAAAAAAAGGGCTACATGCTTCAATATATTGAGCAGGAAATGGA